>CAZFWE010000240.1:0-2748 GCA_964522685.1 uncultured bacterium
ATCCCAAGCGGAATGCACCGCTTCAAAGATTCAAGATCTCCAATGCCCAAAAGATGGCTCGGCTTTTCAAGAGGGAGCCGCGGCAACGCCGAACTGAGCATTTCGACCATCTCTTCTTTCGTCTTGCCCACTGATCCTCCGACGGCAAAGCCATCGAAAGGTAAATTAGTCAGAAAATCGCAGCTTTCTTTTCTGAGATCAGCATCAATCCCGCCGTGAATGACAGCATACATCGCCTGATTTTGAGGATTTTTTAGATGTTCTTCGAGAGATCTTTTTTCCCATCGGTGCGTCCGATCCAGCGATTGCTTCAGCTTCTCTTTTCCAATGTGGTAAGGAGGGAGTTCATCAAATGGAATGATGATATCGGCGCCAAGTGCTTTTTGCGCTTGGATCGATGTTTCTGGGGTGAGCAACACCTTCGATCCGTCGCGGTAAGAGCGAAAGAGGACTCCTTCTTCGCCGATTTTCAAAACGTGCCCCTCGGCCTTTTTCGCGCCGCGACTCTTGATTTCGTCAACCACGGATCCATACGCCAAAGAAAAGACCTGAAATCCTCCTGAGTCGGTGATAATTGGGAGAGTCCGGTTAATGAATTTGTGGAGCCCTCCCGCCCTCTGAACGATCTCGACTCCCGGTTGCAACAGCAAATGGTAGGTATTGCAGAACATCAACTGCAACCCGATCGAATCGACCATCCGATTGTCGAGAGCCTTGAGCGTTCCATTCGTGCCCACAGCCACGAAATTCGGAGTGTCGATTATCCCATGCGGCGTATAAATGCGACCTACGCGCGCGCGCGATTTTGTGGAGCGGTGCAAAATTTCATATCGGAAATATTCAGTCATGACCACTCAGCTTTTTTGAATTTTTTTAAAACCGCTAAAAAAGGGAGACTGGAACCAATCGCCAGCCATTTCGTCAAAAGACTCACAAGTATAATACCCGAAAGAGAAGAGGCGATCCCATATAACCCAAAAAAGCTGAAGAGGACCGTATCGAGCGTCTGAGAAACCAAAAGAGAAAGCCCCATGCGGAAAGGAAGAGCGCCAAACTTTGTTTGCAACCAGCTGAAGAAGAGGTAATCGAACTGCTGGACAATCCAATAGACTCCCATCGAAGCAAATACAATCCGTGGCGTCGAAGAAAAAATCTGATCGAACGCACCGTGCATCTGATCGAATGCGCTTGGCTCGTAGAGCAAATGGATTTGCGCCATCACCACAAAGAACACGTTCGCTACAAAGGAAATCCCGATCGCTTTTTTCGCAGCCTCTTTCCCAAAAAATTCCTGCAGAACATTCAAAGCGAGAAGCCCTCCGATAGCATATACGTCGCTACAAGTAACATTTAGCCCGAAAAATGACATCTGTTTGACGACAAAAAGATTCGCGAAAATCGCTTGCAACGCGATGAGAGCAGTTAAGGATGTCCGGCCGCGTTTTAAAGCCACGAATAAAAATCCGACCATGAAAAACACATGGCCGAAAAAGAGGAGTTCATTCATAAAATATCTTTTTAAATTGCACGAACAAAGATACCACACGTATAAGTTTTTAGCTAAGAATTAGGTTCTTCAGGACAACTGCAAAGTCTTTTCGAGACATTAGACAAAAAACGATTGGAATGATGTAACGATCGAACGATAAGAAATTTTTTCTTTTTTTCATCATTATGTGGACTTTGCAGGCGTTCGGTTAGGTTCTTGGCTCACTAAATAATTTAATTGCAGAACTTCCTCTATGCGCAAAAATAGCTATCGAATCTTTACTAGCGTTCCTGATACAATCTCGCCTAATTCACAAAGAATGGTCCAATGTCAGTTTTTGTCATCGTTTTCACCTACGGTATCTGGTCTAGCGTCTTCTCATTTGGCAAATGGACCTTGGAACACTGCCCCCCCCTCTTCCTGACTGCATCCCGCATGCTGATCGCCGGAGTTCTTTTGACCGGGTTTTTGGCGTTGACCCGCCGTTCCTTATTCAAATTGACGAGACGTCAATTCTTATCTTTAAGTTTTTTGGCTTTATTCAGCATTTATTTGACAAACGCCTTCGAGTTTTGGAGTCTTCAGCACATGACGGCCGCCAAGACCTGCTTTTTTTACAGCTTAGGCCCCTTCTTTACGGCGCTGTTCTCCTATCTTCATTTCAGCGAAAAAATGAATACGCGCAAATGGCTCGGCATGGGGATCGGATTTACTGGCTTCATTCCAGTCCTCGCTGCCCAGAAGGGCGCTGACGAGCTTTTATCCAGCCTAGCGTTTCTCTCCTGGCCTGAGATCTCTATGATCGCTGCATCGGCCTGTTCGGCCTACGGATGGATCCTACTGCGACTTCTCGTCAAAGGCCAGTCGATCTCTCCCTTGATGTGCAATGGTTTGAGCATGCTGATTGGCGGCGGTTTTGCGCTCGCCCACTCGTATCTTGTCGAATCGTGGAACCCACTGCCCGTGTCCGGCGGGGACTTTGTCCCCTTCATCCAGGGCACTCTGATGATGACGTTTATTTCGAACATTCTCTGCTATAATCTCATGGGATATGTTCTGAAGAAATTCACAGCGACATTCGTCTCTTTCATGGGACTCTTAAGCCCCATCTTCGCTTCGCTCAATAGCTGGGTGTTTCTCGGCGAACAACCTTCAGTGAGCATCTTCATTTCAACAGCGATTGTCTCCATGGGGCTTTGGATTTTTTATAGCGCAGAACTCAGACAGGGTTACATGGTCCAAAAAATGGAACCAGTCAA
>CAZFWE010000241.1:0-2716 GCA_964522685.1 uncultured bacterium
AAGAAATTTCTAGATCTCAAAATAATCCTACAGAGTTTCAGGAGAACCTGATTCCTACTCCATTGAAAGCTCTCATGCTCGCAGTTGCTGTCGTCGCTGCTGCTGCTCTCGGGTTTTTGCTGGCTGGTCTAGGGGGCCTTGCTATCGGGGCTCTATTGGGCTCTGGACTTGGGATTGCCGCAATTGTTATGATTAACAACGTCATTGATCAGCCCCAACTTCTTCCGCTTGAGTCGTCTGGGATTGAAATCCAGGCTCTCACGGACGTCACAGATCCTATCCTCGCTCAAGGGTTAGTCGACTTTTACAAGAAGCTATCTGGAGCAACATGGTTAAGTGATTATGAGTACCCTTATGATGACAAGCCGCAATTCAAGGGCTCTATTAACGACTACGCTCGAGACATTCAAATTTGGATGCAGCAAAGTGAAAAAGTTCGTAATAAGGATTGTCTTGATCTATCCAGGGCAGCACTTACGAAAATACCAAAGGAAATTGCTTTGTTTCGTCATTTAAAAAAACTCAAACTATATGACAACCAGCTTCAAGATATTCCGCCAGAGATCGGCAGGCTTCACTCTCTTACAGACCTTGATCTTTCTTGTAACCCGCTCCGCGTTCTTCCGTCAGAGATCGGCAATCTCCGATCTCTTAAGAATCTTTGCCTTAATGACACCCAGCTCCAAGCTCTTCCGCCAGAGATTAGCAATCTCCATTTTCTTACAACCCTTCACCTTTACGGGAATCCGCTTAGGATCTTCCCACCAGAGATCCTCGACTGCAACTCTCTTACAAAGCTTTATCTCGGGAAAACCCAGCTTAAAAACATTCCTGGTGAGATCGGCAATCTGCACTCTCTTACAATCCTTAATCTTGCAGGTAACCAAATCCGCGTTCTTCCGAGAGAGATCGGCGGTCTTCATTCTCTTACGGTCCTTGACCTTTCTCGCAACCAGCTTCAAGATCTTCCATTTGAAATCTGCAATCTCCACTTTCTTGAATGCCTGAATCTTGATTTTAACAACCTTCAGAGTCTGCCGCCTGAAATCGTTAATCTCAGATCCCTTACGGACATTTTTCACCGCGGCAATCCATTACAAGTTCTCCCACCCGGGGTCGAGCGCTTCTTTTTTTGGGACCGTGCGAGAATAAATCCGATGGACGTGATCTAATTACTCTTATCTCGAATTACATGTTGTCTTTTTTGATTTCAATTATTTTTTTTTGTAAAAAATAGTGCGCGTATAAAATGGATTACATATTCAAAACAAGCAAAGTGGAATGTTTATTATGGCGCAAGTTCAAGAAATTTCGTGAGCCTCAAGTCTTCCTGTTGAAGCTGACTGAAATCGAACCCCAGGCTATTACAGACCCTGATCTTGAATTTTCTTCAGATGATCAGAAGATTCTTCCAAAAAGAAATACCGAAGCGGACAGATATTTTGAAATACCAGATCAACGACACATTTCAAGTCATTGAATTGAATCTTATTAGGATAACCGTTTGAATCGGCGAAATCTAGAGATGGCTTGGAGAAGAATGATCAGCGATCGCTCCGACTTTTTATGATCATTTGACTGATTGTTTTTTCAAATGCTATTAGCAAAAACATCATTATTGCAACTCCTGTCGAGATTAGCCATGCTTCAATATTCAAACTTGATGAATAGAAAATACGATTCATAAAGGGGATATAGATAAAGGCGACTTGAGCTAATAAGACAAAGCCTACTCCAATAAGAAGAGATGGATTAGAGAAGAAATTTGTTTTTAAAACAGAGAGCCTTAACGAGCGACAGTGGAAAAGATAAAAGACTTGAAAGAGCATCATGGCCGTGACTGCCATCGTCTGTGCCTTTGAAATAGCCATTTTTTCTACTGTTTCATTTGAAATCTCAAAAAGAAAGAGGCCAATTGCTCCAATTGCCATCAATACAGATACCGTCAAGGTTCGGACGAGGATAAATCCACTTAAAACAGGTGCCGTTTTCTTTCTGGGAGGGCGATTCATGATATCCTGTTCCTGAATTTCAAATGCTAAAGGAAGGGACAGAGCTACAGCTACCACTAGATTGATCCAGAGAATTTGAACAGGTAGCATAGGATGTAATAAGGCTCCTCCGTGAATTGGAAAGAATAGCACAGCAATTAGAATCACAAGTGCTTGGCCAAGACTTGTTGGCAAAATAAAAACTAGAGCTTTAATCAAATTATCATAAACTCGCCTTCCTTCCTCTACCGCTGATTCAATGCTAGCAAAGTTATCGTCTGCTAAAATCATATCAGAGGCTTCTCTAGCAACTGCCGTTCCTTGAATACCCATAGCAACGCCAATGTCTGCGCGTTTTAATGCAGGAGCGTCATTCACTCCATCACCTGTCATAGCAACGACATGACCCTGATCTTGAAGAGCCATTACCAATTTCAGTTTATGCTCCGGGGAAACACGGGCAAATACATTATATTTTAAAGCAATCTCTTGCCACTGATTGGATTCCAGTCGACTGAGTTGCTCCCCAGTGACAATTTCTTGATCAGCAGTCAAAAGACCAAGATCGCGACCTATGGCTTGTGCAGTCACTGGATGGTCTCCAGTAACCATTTTAACTTTAATTCCTGCTTCATGACAGCATTTGATGGCTTTATAGACCTCTTTTCTGGGTGGTTCGTTCATTCCTTTAGTCCCCAAAAACCTAGAACGGTTTTAGGTTTTTG
>CAZFWE010000242.1:0-2679 GCA_964522685.1 uncultured bacterium
CTTCGACCGAGTTTTGGGTCGGAACGTCGTTTAAGCGCATCGGCATAATGACAAAGAGTGCTTTTGACGAGTCGGTGATCAGCCCTGGGTTATGCGAGTCGTTTAAGCCAATGCGGAATGTTTCATCTTTTGTATGGCGTAGGATGTCGAGAAGATAATAGGGGTTGAATGCGATGTCGAAGCGCGGGCCAGCGAAATCGACAGGCATGCTCACTCTTCCCTCCCCGATATCGCTGCTTGTCGCGGATAGATGGAGTTGGCCTGTCTCGAATGAGAAGCGCACCGAACTGCTACTTTCGGAAGTAAAAAGAGAGATTTGTCGTAGAAGAGCCATGAGTTCTTCGCGGTGGATGGAGAATTGATGCGCTACATTCGAAGGAATGACTCGCTCTACGTCAGGGAATTGTCCGGACAGTAGTTTGGCAATCAGCGTCTGCGATCCGGTTTCAAGGGCTATTTTGTCGGTCGCCAAAGAGAGGCGTATCAAGGCCTCGCTATCGTCTAAGTTTTTGATCATCTCCTCGACAGCTTTAAGAGGGATTACGTACTGGCCGCGGATTTGACTTTCCGCTCCACAGGCAGTCGACGACTTAGCGAGACGTTTGCCGTCCGTGCCGATAAATGACGCTTTCTGGTCTGCGATCGTAAATTGCACTCCATTAAGCATATAGCGGCTGTCTTCTCTTGCTGCTGAAAATGCCGTTTTCGAAAGCATTTCTTTCAACACGGAAGAGGGAAGCGTTATTTCAGGAGAGCCGTTCAAATCGGGCAATTGCGGGAATTCCGCTTTATTCATCCCGTTGATTTTAAATACCGATGTGCCAGTGGTGATCTCTGCAATTTCACTCGTCGATGCGGAAATTTTGATCTGGGGCGAGGTCAATTCGCGGATTAGGTGGAAGAATTTTTTGCCGGGCAAAGAAATTGCGCCTTCTTCGATCACTTTCGCTTCCATGAAGCAGCGCATGCTGACTGTTAAATCGGTTGCGCTGACGATGACTTGGTCATCCATCGCTTCGATCAAAATATTGGCTAGGATGGGAATAGAAGGTTTCGATGAGACAATGCTTTGGATTTTGCCGATCATCGCGACAAGATCGGATTTTGAGACGACCGCTTTCATGTTTTTCTCCTTATATATATATCGATTAAAATTATGACAAAGGGAGCATGAGTGTCAAGACTTCTCATTCATCGCGCGCTGCATGGCGCGAGTATCTTCTCGCTCTTTGAGGGCGGCCCGTTTATCATAGGCCTTTTTCCCTTTGGCAGTCGCGATACGCACTTTGACAATCCCCTTTTTATTGAGAAACATGGAAAGGGGAATGATCTGTAGCCCTTTTTCCACTTTTAGACGAGCCAATTTTGCGATCTCTCGTTTATGCATCAAAAGCCTTCTTTCCCGGCGCTCTTCATGGTTGTGGATATTGCCGAAAGAGTAGGGGGCAATGCTGCAATTGATCAGCCAGAGGCTGGAGTCCCGAGCGTCGACGTAGGAGTCTTGGAGAGCTCCGCCGTGGTTGCGCAGCGACTTGATCTCTGTCCCTACCAAGACGATGCCCGCCTCGAAGGTCTCTAGGATCTCATAATCGTGCCCTGCCTTGCGGTTAGAGACGAGTTCCGGATTGAATTTTTCTTTGCTCATAGTCAAGAGTTTATCTATAGCGGATAAAAAATGCAAAGGCGCGGAGAAAATCAAAAATGAGGTCATTCAAGTACGTTTGAAAAAGCTGGAACCTAGGATGATTGCAAAAGCGGTCCAAAATAGATATTCCAATCCAGGTGGAGGGATTGTGGCGCTTAAAGCGAGTTTAATGCCGATTAGGCCGACGAGTAGATATGCGCTTGTTTCGAGATGGGGCAAGCGGTCCAAGATCCGGCTGAATAGATCTGCTGCATAGCGGATGAAACCAAGCCCGATCATTCCTCCGGTATAGACGATCCAGAGTTTAGGATGGAAAAGCCCATTGGAGAGAGTCGAGGGGGAATCGATGAAGGCGATACCGGCGATAATCGAGTCAAACGCGAAGGTCAGGTCGAAGAATTCGATGAGAAGGACGGTTTTCCAAAAAGAGGCCGGTGCTGTAGGGAGCTTTTTGTGGGTCTTTTTGGTGAAGTAATGGATTGAGAGGTAGATCAGATAGGCGGCGCCGAGGAGTTCGATCCAAGGTGAATCAAGGATGAAGGAAAGAAGCAAAATAGCCACGGCTCTGAAAAAAAAGGCAGAGGCTAGGCCGATATATAGGGCGCGTTGGCGTAGAGGCTGAGGAAGAGCTCGACTCAATACTGCCAGGATGACTGCGTTGTCTGAGGATAGGAGGATTTCAATGAAGGAAAGGGAGCAAACCCTTGCTATATCGATAAGATCGAATGTTTGTCCAAGCATACTTTTTGCATGACAGATAAATCTTTAATCTTCAAAGAAAAAACGGCCGAAGGGAGTAACGCAGAAACACTCGCGTCCTTGCGCTATACCAGTGGCGACGATTCCGGCTTCAAAGAGCCATTCGAAGACAGTCGCTTTGATGAGGGCAATTTCCGATTCTTGGTAACAGGGAAGTGTGTACTTCCAATGTTTTCCGACCTTTTTGAGCATAATAGCGGAATCTTCGGTAAAGGAGACGATGACGCCTTTGATGGAGTCGTCGAAGAAAACCCATCCGCCATGAAGAACGCGCT
>CAZFWE010000243.1:0-2650 GCA_964522685.1 uncultured bacterium
GTTCAACGCGTCGAAAATCACTTATGATCATCTTCAAGAGGAAACCGGGCTTATCTTTGTGCATTTGAATCTTGATTCAGAAAAATGGCCTTTGATCCAAATCAAGGATTATCTGGGATTTACCCATTTTATCAACCCGTCTGAAACTCGATTTGTTCTCCAAAAGAGAGCAGATAAAATATTCCCGGCCCTTTCTCTAGCTTTACGCGAAGATCGGGATTCGTTTGACCGGATGATCCGCTCCTTTGCTTCACTTCTTGCTTCCTTTGAAGAGAAGGGAATTAGCATTGACGATTCAAAAATGCCGAGCAATTTTGGGTTTTTAGGAGACCGCGCAATCCAAATTGATTTTGCAGACAACAGCAATAATCTCGCGACGGCATCTCATCAAACAGAAAAATTCAGATCAAAAATGCGCTCTTGGCTCGAAATAAAAGCTCCAGATGCTTTACAATACCTCGATGATTAAACGCAGTTTTTTTACGTTGGTTTTTTCAGCTCTTGTACTTTACTGCCCATATATTTGGAAGAAGGCGACTGGGGAATTTAGACTTGGAAAACTGGCTTTCGATATGCCGTATAATCCTGCTTGGGCAACGTCGGAGAGGCTGGACGAGACATTCTTTAAGGGAACATTTACCTATTTAGCTCACGGGGCGCAATCGTTTGTTTTCGAGAGCGAAGATGGGCTATGGACATTGAAGCTATTCCGCTATGATCGATGGATTCATCCCTGGCGCAAATTCATTCGGAATGAGGGGCTTAAAAAAAGGAAACGGCTTCCTTATGATCAAAAAATCAACCGCTTGTTTTGTTCGGCTAAATTAGCCTTTGAGAAGGCGCCTGATTTAACGGGGCTTGTTTATATCCACCTCAATCGAACTCAAGAGAAGCTTCCCACGGTCACTCTCAAAGATAGTCTCGGCAGGGTGTATCGCATTAATCTGACTGGCGTCTCTTTTGCTATTCAGCATCGCGCGCATTCATTGCCCCAGGTTTTTTTAAAGGCGATTGAAGAAGGGGATAAAGAAAAATTCAAACGTTTGACCCGTTCCTTCGTCGATCTTTTACAAAAAAGGGCTTTGAGGGGGATTCGAAATACTGATACAAAAGTATATCCAAACTTCGGTTTCTGGAAAGAAAATGCGATTGAATGGGATTTCGGCAATTATTGGATCGATCCGGAAATGGAGTTGGAAGAAGAGAGAACCCGCGAAATTAGACGGTTTCTTTTCAAGCCTGAGCGGTATATGGCTCGATTTCCGCAATGGGCGGAAGAATATCGAAGGGAAGCTTTGAAATGAAGCTTAATGCCGAGTAAAAGATGCAAAGACGCAAAGGCGCTAAGACGCAAAAATTTTTTATAAAACAATATTTCATTGTTTTTACAATCGCAGCTTTTTTGTCAGGGCTAGCCATTTGGAGAACTGACTTCTCCATCGATAAAATCCAAATTCCACTTCTTTCCGAACGAGACCCTTATGCACTAGCGGACTTCGAGTGGCCAAAAAAATTCCGATATCTGAATCAGGGCGCACAAATTTTTGCGTTTGAGAGCGAAGATGGAAAATATGTTTTGAAATTTTTCAATCGCGACCAATTGAAAATCCCCCCATTCATGAGCCGGAAAAATAAAATTCGCAGGTTGGAAAAAATCCGAATTTATCCGGAGAGCTATCGCCTTGCTTTTGATACCTTAAGGAGAGAAACCGGCCTTTTGGCGGTCCATCAGGGGATGTCTTCTGTGTTGTATCCCACAGTTGAAGTGGTCGATAAGGCTTCGCGCTCTTTTTTTATCGATTTGAATGCCATTCCTTTTGTACTTCAAAAAAAGGGGACTGGCACTCTCATGAAACGTTTTCTAACAGATCCATCCAAGCTAGCATCCTTCTTCGATGAGTTTTTCTCTTTCCATGCGAAGAGGATTTACTTCCGGATCGCGGATGGAGACCGGGATGTCAAACGAAATTACGCTTGGATCGGGGATGAATTCATCTACATCGACCCCGCTCGTTTTTTTTATGAAGAGAAGTTAGGCAACCCTGAGCGCATCCGTTTAGAGTGGTGGGATGTCAGAATCACCCACAAATCCGCTCGATGACCTCGAGGCGGACCCGTTCGACGTCGCACGGGAAGCAGCCGCACAAATCGCGGAGAAAACCGGCATCGACCGGCACGATATCGCCCTCACCCTGGGCAGCGGATGGGGCAAAGCCGCCGACCTGATCGGCGAGACCACCGCCAGTATTCCCGCGACAGAGATCGTCGGGTTCAGCCGGCCAGCACTCGAGGGGCACGTCGGTACGATCCGCTCGATCGCGCTACCCAGCGGCAAACGTGCCCTCGTCATCGGTGCACGGACCCACTACTACGAAGGCCACGGCGTACGCCGCGTCGTGCACAGTGTGCGCACCGCAGCGGCCACCGGCGCCACAACGATGGTGCTCACCAACGGCGCAGGCGGCATCAAGGAGCACTGGACGCCGGGAACACCCGTGCTGATCAGCGACCACATCAACCTCACCGCCAACTCTCCGCTCGAAGGCGCCACCTTCGTCGACCTCAGCGACCTCTACACGCCTCGCTTGCGCGATCTCGCGCGCTCGATCGAACCCACACTCGACGAGGGCGTTTACTGCCAATTCCGCGG
>CAZFWE010000244.1:0-2630 GCA_964522685.1 uncultured bacterium
GCCGAGCTTCAAACCAATTTGGCATTATCCGATGCAATCCTACCCATTGAGGTTCGACGCGGATGAAACGCTTGGGCGGAAGCCATAGAGAACTTGGAGCTGTGAGAAATTGCCTTTCGGTTTTGACAAGCTGGAATGCATATTCAACTCCATCTACTTCTCGCGTAATTCGATTTGTAGGATCGTCATTTGGATCTTCGAAATAGCGCTCGAGGAAATTCTTCATATTTGGATAACTTCCCCGCATGTCGCATTGTATAAGCCCCAATGTAGGAGGTTCATTTCTGGCTATGACGTTGTTACCTATTAAAAAAGCATCATCTGCTGGATCTACGAGCGGCTGCAGTTGTCCCGTCTTTTCATTACGAGGCAGAGCATAATGACTTCTTTCCTGAAGTTGAACTTTCAAATCATTCGGAAAAAATAAAGTGAACAGCGCCAAACCTTCTGTCGGATCTTGCTGCGAATTTTCATGGATGTTTCCATAAGCATCGCCGATATTGATTTCCGGAGTAACATTGGCAATCGCTTGGCGCAAGGCATGAGAATTAAAAATCGGAGCCCTCGACGGTTGACCCGGCTGCTGCGGAGGAGCTAGCTGCCTTTTGGTCTCATTGGGAATCGTCAAAACTTGCCCGGGTCTTGCTCTCGCACCTTCATCATAGGCCACCATAAATTTCTTAAATTCAAGAAGAGAAGAAGCTATAACAGTCGGGGTAGCTCCGGGCCTCTCCGCTAATGGAAACTGGCGTAGGAATTTGAAATAGCGGAATAATTTCTGCTTTTCAGCAGGATTGAGCCCACGGATCAGTACTGCGTAATTATTGATTGTTTGACGCCCTTCCACATCATTCACAGCCAAATCTGCATAAGCCTCGGGCGGAAGAACCTCAGGAAGATTTTCCAATAATTCTTGCGAAAAAAACCTGAAATACGTCGCATGGGCATCGAGATCTCTTGGAACTTCGGTAAACCATTTCTTCATCTCTTTATCGATGCGAATCAGCTGCGCTAGAGAATTCAGCCAGCAATCATTGCCCCCCTTATTTTGAAGCCCAGAAGGGGCTGTTCTAGAAAGAGGCAATACGGGTTCGTTTTGTTTCACTTTGAAGAAGAAGGCAAGGGCAAAAAAGCTTGCTGTTGTCACTACAGGAATGGCGACAACATTGATCGAGAGAGGAAGAGTGAAATACATCAGAAGAGCGGTTGCAAGCGGGACGAGGATCTTTATCGCGATCGCAATGATCGCTTGGATCATCTTTTTGCAATTCGAATCCTCTACCGGGAGCTCCTTCGGAATATTTCGAGGAGCGTGTAGTGTTGATGGTAGTGCTGTCGTTGTCATTTAATCTCCCTAGAGCGTTATCGGATGAGTATCGGTTATTTCAGGATCTCCAAAAAATTGTATAGGCCCTGGATAACGATAATGATCGATAATTTCCCAATCCTTTCTTTTTCGCACATAGTATAAAAAGACACTTCCTTTAATGTCCACTAAAGCCTTCTCTATGACTGGTTTTTTCTTCCCTTGACGCATCTCGAGTCGCATGAGAGAAACAATCGGAATAAACTTCATATCCCATTGATCCATAGAGTCTTTAAGCCTGCTAATCGAGGCAATGACCCCTGTCAAACCCTCTTGTACAGCAAGCGCCGCCATCTGTCCGAGGGTATAACTATAATTTGAATCGAAGTTCGAAGGCAGACACGACCGTCCTTCGTAGCCGAAAAAGTGCTCCTGAGCGTTAAAATTTCCTTTAAACCCGATCTCTTTCAATCTTTTTTTGACTAAGTCCATCAGAAGCTCTTCCGTTGCAATTTGAGAGACCTTGATGTTTCCATGCGGATCGCGGTCCAGCAATAGCTGTGCCTGAATCTTAGCGGGAATGGCTGCGAACGTCCTTCGATCCGACTCCTCCAGAAGTTGTTCCGCGTAAGGTATTTGCTCTTCAGGGTGCAAAACAGCCAATTTCGCAGCATGAGGTCTGTCTACAGCCAAAACCTGATTCAAAGCAGAAATCAAGTTCCGAATTTCGGGAATAAACTCGATAAGTCCTTCAGGAACCAGAATAATCCCATACTCTTTTCCCGCAGCATTTCTCCCAATGATCAAATCGACGATCTTTGAAAGAATCTCTTCCAATCCAAGCCCTTCTTCCCCGATCAGTGCTAGATTCACTTGACAAGCTAAAGCGCACTCAAGGGTGATATGCGAAGCGGATCTTCCCATGAGCTTAATGAAGTGGTAATACTTCTTCGTCGACAATGCGTCCCGCGCGATATTGCCGATCAGTTCCGAATAGGTTTTACATGCGCTATCAAATCCGAACGACATTTCAATCTCTTCACTTCGGAGATCTCCATCGATCGTCTTCGGTACTCCGATTACTTTTGTAGCTATTCTTTCTTGGATAAAATATTCGGCAATCACTGCGCCGTTCGTATTTGAATCGTCGCCGCCGATCACCACAATCGCATCAAGCCGATGTTTTTTGACTACAGCGGCCACTTTTTGAAGTTGCGGCTCTGTTTCCACTTTTGTTCTGCCCGAACCGATCAAATCAAATCCGCCTTGATTGCGAACGCTGTCGATTTGCTTTGCCTCAAGCAAAATGGAATGGTCGTCGATA
>CAZFWE010000245.1:0-2621 GCA_964522685.1 uncultured bacterium
CGAAGCCGTTGTTTCATGAACCTGAAATCTCTCTACCTCCGCAATTTTCGGAACTATGCCGAAACGGAGGTTCATTTTTCTCCACGCATCAACTTGTTCTATGGGGAAAATGCGCAAGGGAAAACCAATTTCTTAGAAGCAATCTATCTGATTGCAACAGGACGTTCGTTTCGAACGCCTCATCTGCGTGAACTCATCCGCCAAGGTGCGACATTTTTTTTTCTGGAAGCGATATTATCGAAAGAAGGATTCGACCACAAAATTCAAATTACGTTCGATCAAAACAATAAAAAATTGACTCTCGATGGAAATGCCTATAGCACGCTCCAGCATCTCTTAGGGCTTTTGCCGTCGGTGCTTCATACGCCATGGGACAGTGAACTCATCGACGGGGCTCCAACAATTCGGCGAAGATTTTTAAACATGCACTTAGCCCAGAAAGACCCTCTCTACATCCACCACCTCTCGCGCTACTGGCGAGCGATGAAGCAGCGCAATTCCCTTCTCAAGGCAAGTGATACCCGCGCGATTGAGTGTTGGGAAATCGAAATGGCCGAATCGGCCGACTATCTTTGGAAAATGAGACACGGCTTCATTCAAGCGCTGAAACTACCTCTAAAAGCAAATGGGAACTTTCTTTCTTCGGGGAAAGAAAAACATGAAATCCGCTTCCTTTCGAATGCGCAGTCGGAAAATTATTTGGCTCAGCTCGCAAAAACTAGAGCGCGGGAAAAACTTTTAGGAACCACCCTCTCTGGCCCTCATCGCGACGATTTCAGCCTTTGGATCGATGACCTGGCATGTCACTCTTTTGCCAGTGAAGGGCAAAAGAAAACGGCTGTTTTTGGACTACGGCTAGCGGAATGGGAGCTCTTTACGGAAATAACCGGTGTTCCTGCCCTTCTTGGCATCGATGATCTGGGCCTTCACCTCGATCAAAAGCGAGGGACTCTCTTCCGAAATGCCCTGCATCGATTGGGACAAACATTTCTCACAACGCCTCACTTGCCCGACCTTCCAGAAGCGCGCCGATTTTTAGTCTCTGGCGGGCATATTTCGGTCACAGATTCTTGAAAAACTTTACTTAGATAGGTTCAAATACGCCTCTCCAAGTGGAAAAACAGGACTGCTTTCGTTCCTTCGTTTTGACTTGTAGATTGCAAGGATCTGATTAGCGAGTTTCTTACCGAGCTGAACCCCTTCTTGATCGAATGAATTGATGTCCCAAATAAAACCTTGGAATGCCACTTTGTTTTCGTAAAAAGAAAGGAGCAATCCGAGAGTGTAGGGATCTAGCCTATCCGCAAGAAGAATCCGATTTGGCCGGTTGCCAGGAAAAAATTTGTTCGGATTCGAGTCGGTTTGGCCCACTGCGAGCGCAATCGACTGCGCAAATAGATTTGCAAGGAGCTTTTCTTGGCTCGTCGTATTTTGGATTTCCAGATCCATCCCATACTGTCCTTTTTTGAAACCGATGAATTCAAGAGGAATGGGATCTGTTCCTTGATGGATCAATTGATAGAATGAATGCTGTCCATTCGTGCCTGGTTCCCCCCAGATGATCGGCCCTGTGGAAAAATCAACGGGGTTGCCCTTTTTATCAATTCGCTTTCCATTTGACTCCATATCGAGCTGCTGCAAATGGGCTGGGAAGCGATGCAAAGCCTGGGAGTAAGGAATGATCGCCACTGTGGGCAACTTCAAGAAATTGCGGTTCCAAATCCCAAAAAGGGCGGAAAGGAGCGGCAGATTTTTTTCAGCCGCCGCTGTCAACGCATGATGGTCCATGTCATGCGCGCCTTTCAAGATTGCCCGGAATCCTTGATAGCCCAGAGCAAACCCTAAACACACGCCTCCCACCATCGAGGTCGCTGAATAGCGCCCGCCGACAAAATCCCACATATAAAAAGAAGCGAGGTAACGAGACGGGTCATCCATTGGGCTTTCTTCTCCCGTCACTGCAACGAAGTGCTCTTTCGGATCAAGACCCATTTTCATCATCCGAGCTCGGACAAATTCCTCATTCGTCAGCGTCTCCAACGTTGTCCCAGACTTCGAAACCACTACGGCAAGGGTCTTTTTCAAGTCTACCTTGGATAAGACCGCATTCGCATCGTCAGGATCCACATTTGAAATAAAATGCATCCGTCGGCCTGGCAAATGAAATGGATCCAATGCCAAACAGAGAGCTCTCGGGCCTAGGTCTGATCCTCCGATGCCGATTTGGATAAAATCAGTATAGCGCCCTTCGACCTTCGCCAAAAACGCCTCCAGCTTCTTCAGCTCCCGCTCCGCCGCATCCGACGCCGATCTTGCAGTCGAGCTCACCTGGCGATGATCGAACACATCGCGCATTGCCGTATGCAAAACAGCCCTCTCTTCGCTCGGATATCCCTGGATCCGGTTGATCACCACGCCCGCTTGCATCGCAGCCATCTTTTCTTGAACTTTTGCCTCGCCTGCGAGCTTCAAAAGCTCGCCAAGAACCTCTTCATCAATCCGCTCAGTCCCATAGAGCAAGCTAAATCCCAACGCATGCACCGAGTACTTCTCCAATCTCTGCGGCGTCAAAGCGCCCGGCTTAGAAAGATCGAAAGACTTGGATGCTAAGGCATGTAATT
>CAZFWE010000246.1:0-2618 GCA_964522685.1 uncultured bacterium
TCTAGTTGCAGGAAAAATGGGGGGTAGTGCACAAAAAGCCGCTGCTGCCATTCAACTGGCGGGAGAACTTATTCCATTACCCTTTGCGATTCCTATCACACGCTGGGCCGCGTATGCAGTCAGGGCGGCCATTTGGGCAGCCAATAAAAAAGAAAATAAGGATATAGATAAAAGCGTAGAAGAAATGGCTGATTTTGTGGTTACTTTTGAAGAATTAGATCGCTTAGCGGAAGGAACCGCACGTAAATTGACATTGATGTATGAAATTCAAATTAGTCTACTTAGCGTAATCAGTGCAGGCACTTTTGCTGAGGTTGCGGTGAAACTTATGATTGTATATTTATGGGAAGGTGGCACTAAAACAGAAGAAGAAAAAAATGTAGAACTCATGGACCAACTAATCTCAGCTGTAGCAAATATACAAGTTGCTCAAGATAACGTGAGAGAGGGTTGGTTTGAAAAAATTAGAGCTCACTGCGAAGGCTTAAAAGATCTATTTAAAACAGATCCTTCCTTAACCCAAAAGAATGGCGATAAATCTTGGACTGCGCTTGGTGCATTTTATTGTGCTGGCATAAAAGTGCCACTTTCAGAGCCAGCCCAGGAAAATGGCGCAGAAATGTTTGCTCTCTATTATGGTCAAGGAACAAATCCGGATAAATATAAGTACCGAATAGGTACCCTAGAAGAAGTTGAGCGAGCTGGACTAATTTTTAAAGAAAAATTATCTTTTCGTTCATTTAGAAATACAAACAATGCTATTCCAGATCGTGGTGTGAAACCAGGCCATCTTTCTCAAGCCATGATTAATGTGGAAACACGCACGGGAAATATGCAAATTCAATTGGAATTACTGCAGCGTCAGTTGCAGCAAGAACAAGCACGACGAATTGAATTAGAAGAAAAAATGGCATACATGATGCAAGTATTAGCTACATTACAGCCACAAGCAGCAATCCAATTACCTGCAAATGTGAACACAAACCACATGATAATAAATACCCCGGGTGCACCACGAGGGAATAGGAATGTTTACCAGGATCCTAATGCCCCTGGCTCCTCTTCTAATACTATGAAGAAAAAATAGATGTTAGTTTGTAAACAGAATCTTTGGTACGTATATATACGGATTTCTCATTTTTAAAAATTAAACGATCATGTACTTGTAAAATCTTAATTTTATAGGAGAAATCATGTCACCGAGAAACTCTTTTGAACTTGACACACGATCATCGTCTTCAAGTAATGGGCATGTACAAACAAGCGGCAGAATATCCTTTGAGGACCAATTAATAATAGCATCCACAGGAACCCCCATGGTTAGCTCCCGAGAGAGGGAAGATTTTTCTTTGTCTAATGATTTAAAAATTGAAATTAAAAAATGGAAAATTAGAGACTTCGAAATGAAAATTCAAGAGATTGAATCAAGTAATGATTGGAATTTTTTATTAGGAGAGGTGAATAATTTAAAGCGTAGATCAGGCCAAGAAGAGATAAGTGATGATCTTAAGGAATGTATCAATTTACTAAATAATTATTTAATCTTTTTAAGTAAAAATGGAAGGACTATAAGTGAACAACAAAAACAAGATGAGATTAGAAACATCAAGGACTGTCTAATTGCATTTTTTGATTTGGCATACTGGCCTCGTTCAGAAAGTAATGGCACTACTCAAAGTGCATTGTTGTCGCGGCTACGCTCGCTTTCTAGATCTCAATTTAACCGTATAGAAGAAGAGGTAGATTGCGATCTACTTTGGGCTGATTTAGAAAAAAATCTTAAAAATGATTTACTTTTGTCAGTCTTTAAAAAGGACGAAACGCTCACGGGAAACCTGCTTGAAGTTCTTCATAACTATGTAACGAAATATACAAGAGACTGGATTCGATGGATAAGAGCTAGACCTCCGGAATCTAGGCTGAAGGCTTTGCGTGAATTATATAATGAGGCTATTGCCATTTCGAATACTGATCTTAATGATATGCAGGAGGTTAACCTGCTAGAAAAAATTAACGAGCAAGCAGGTAATCTTGGATCTGGCAAGCTTCGTAACGGGCTGAATAATTTAGCTAAAAATAACAAACATCTTTCTGTTCATAAAAATACATTTCCTAGGATAGTAGACTCGCCCATCATCCCAGTTTTACTCGAACGTCTAAGTAAGTTTGAAACGAAAAATAATTTATTAGAGAATGATGTTGAAAAGCTAAATAAAGAAATTGTAAAAAAAGACAGGGAAATTATTGAATTAAAAAATGAGCTTGAAGTAGTGAATGAGAAACTCGAAATGAGCGATAAAAGAGTAACAGATTTAGAAGGTGAGATAAGAGAAGTTCAAGAAAAGTGCGCGGGGTTAACTCTCGCCTTTAAAGACCTAACTCATGATAGTGCATTGAAGTCAATAGAGAATGCCAAGTTAGCAGAACGATTATCACTCCTTGAGGAAAAAATAGAGGCTAGGATTAGTGAAGCTTTAAGAAAAATAGGCGAACAGCATCAGACTCAAACTGGCAGCAGCTCTTCAAGTTCCTCAAGCACACGAAGCAATCAAATTGATAAAGGAAAAGGAAAGGTAAGGCAGGGGTCTTCGGTTGAATCAAGTAGTCCATACCAATCT
>CAZFWE010000247.1:0-2616 GCA_964522685.1 uncultured bacterium
CCTAAAGAAGCAGAGCGAAACCGGATTGAAGGGATACTCACAAAGCCGCTATAGCAACGTACGGATAAACCAAAAAAAATTGAGTTTACATTCACCCTCCAAAATCTCTTTCAAACTCTCTTCGCTTCTCTCCGAGAAAACGGGATCGAACTGTTCGATGAAACAGTCAGTCTCACCGGCAGCCAAATGGGCGATCTTGTAAGAGGCGAGACGAAACATCATCAAGACACAGATTTTCTTCTTCAAATCCCAAAACCAACAAATCCTTATAAAGTGCAGCAAGCTTTTTTACAGGCTCTTGAAAAGCTCGCTGGATTGGAGTCCGTTGAAGCTGTCAATCAAAATAAAGAGGTCATTGGCTCTAAAATCTATAGCCTGAACAAGAAGTTTTTCTATTATTCCGAAGATGGCCGAAGCATTTTTGAACATGGGGGGCTGAAATCGCTTTCCATCTATAACGGATACATTCCATTCTCGATCTCGCTGCAAGATCACTGGATCGATATTTCCATCGCCTGGGATCTCGAATGCGTTTGCTTCTCATCGATCGACTGCTGGCAAGGTTCTTTCTCCCCTGACAGCTTGGCTCTTCAAGTAAAAACAGCTCACAATTACGACCCCTACTTAGCAAAAACCCTTTCCGACAAGAAGCTCTTTTACGTAGAAAAAGATCATATCTTTAAATTGCGAGACGGTCTTTTTCGCTATATGCATGCATTGACCAAAGGATGGGCTTTAACTCCTGAAGTGCGCCCTGAAATAGAGAAAGATTTTTATGAAAAGTGGCTCGATGAATACCGCAGCAATCGCTCTTCTTTTTTAAAAAATACCGCCAAGTTTATCGATAAGCATTATAAAAGTCCTTTGTCTGTCGCAGCCTTCCTCTGCAATCTAAGCTCCTTTTTTAAAGCTCATGAAGGCTCTTCTGAACTCCTTCGAGAGTTAGACCAGCTTGCAGGGAAGACATTGGGAGCTAGCTGTAATCTTTCTTATCTCCAGACCATCTTTTGTTGGCTCAATGCGCCTTCTTTCCATGAATGCCGACTCGATTCCAACGACGGCAGCTCGCATCTTCGCTACACTTTATTGAACGGAGCTGGAATTTCCCATCCTTTGCCTTGGAAAGAGACCCTTTTGTTGCTCTTAGAACCCGATCTTATCCTTCCCGATTGCTTTCAATTCCTCCCACCTGCTGCTATCCGAGAATGGATCTTGCAAAGACTTGAGACTCTTCCCCCTCAAAAAGAGACTCTCCCTCGCCTTTTATCGCTGCTCGCTAAGCGAAATAAATGGCCTCGCGAGGCTTTTATTCTCGAGATGGCAAGAGCATTTCCCGATCTTTCGGATCTTGAAAGACAACAATTGCAGAAGATGCTCGCCTGGCTGCATCCCGATGAGTTAATCAAAGTGGCCGATTCACAAAACCGGCCCGACTTTCTTCTCCGTTTAAGCAAAGATTTTCCATTGATTGCATGGAAGGCAGCCATTGAACACTACTCGGACAATCTCGAAGCATTGCTGCGCCTAGCCGAGGAATTTCCTTCCGATTTTCGGCCTGAGTTTCCCTCGAAGATCAAAGATCAGCTCGATCAAGCTGACTTTCAGCGCTATTGGGAGAAAGGCCAGTATGAACAATGTTTAGGGCTTTGGAAGCCGGGATTTCTTTCTGAGTTCTCTCCTCCAGCTTCGACTCTTTTCTCGTTAAACCTCCCTGAAAACTTTGAACAAGAGTTAGCGCAAAAATTCCCGGGCATTTTTTTACCGTTTCCTCCCTCTGAACAACAATTCCAACGCCTCTCAAGGCTCGGCATCTCTCCTAAAGACCCGAATGCTTGGATCGACTATTTTGAAAAGAATTTCTCGCTTTCTTTGTATTGGGAATGGATGGACTCCCCTCTTTTCAATCCTGCGACGAAAAAAATGCTCACGGAAAAAGCATTCCAAAGATTTCTAGCGAAAAGGGACTACTCTTGCTGTTATGAAGTCTTAAAGTTAGATCCAAGCTCGAAAAATTTCAAAACGCTCTTTTCTCAAATTTCAAAAGATAAACCCTATCTGTCAACTTTAGCTGCGCGAAAAAAATCGCCCGCTCTGGATTTACTCAACGCGCTGAACATTGGTCAAAGCGAAGAAGGCAAAAAGATTGCGATTCAGATGCTCCCCTCCCTTCTTCCATGGCTTCAAAAAGACCCTCCATCGCTAGACATCATCTGGCAACTATTGAGCCAAGCGGCGAATCATCCATTGCCGGAAAAACTATTGCCCAGCGAAAAGCAATTCCAAGTGCTGAAAAATCTTCTGAATGGAAACGATTCACAATATCTCAGCAAACTTATTTCTGAAGGAGAAAATGAGATAGCGGCTGCTTTTCTTGCCTTCGGGAAAATCCTTCGCTCTGAAATGCCTTTCTTGATCAATCTCTATCAAACTCTTGGAAAAACGCCCCAATTTGAAGAGAGTCTTTCTGCCTTGCTCAAAGACATTCAAAACTTTCCCGTTTTAGCGGTCCGCTTTAAGGAACTACTTTTTAAGTTTATCGAGCGCCCCCACCAATCTTTTCTCAAAACAGAGTTGGTCGAACTAGTCTTGCAAAACCCATCTTTTTTGAGCTATTCC
>CAZFWE010000248.1:0-2612 GCA_964522685.1 uncultured bacterium
GCATTTGCCAGGTGATTTGATCTTAAAGAAGGGGGATGCGACGATTTATCTCCCCTTTACAACAGCCGTTATTTTGAGCGCAGGGCTTTCTCTTTTAGGCTCTTTTTTCTCGAGTAATAAGTAGCCTTTACCGAGGAACTAGCTCAAGGGCTCTTTGGTAACATCGAGTATTTAGCAAGCTGATCCCTTGCGTCTCCTGAGAACCGGTATTTCTCAGTCGATTGAAATAGGCTCTCACTTCAGGAAGTTGAGGTCCATCACCATTGAATGGGACTAGATCTGTAATAAATGGTTCTGTTTGAGCAATTATTCCTCCATCGTTCAATTGTTGTCGTAGAACTCGAATGGATTCTTTCGTAGTTTCCTGGAAATAATCGGGAATTTCCTCATTACGTCTAGGACCTACAGAGTAAATGAAAATAGCTTTTGTCGAAAGAAACTGAAATATAGAAGGGTCCATCTCAGCAAAGAGCCTTAAGGTTTCCGGAGAGACATTTGCTAATACCTCGTTATTAATAAAGTTAGCTCCAGCATTGATGTTATCTTGGGCGGGGACGAATCGATTAATGATTTCTTGCACGTTCACAGTTCTTGTTTGGGCCCAATGAACCAAGGAGATGATCCAAGGCGCTACTGTAGCAATGATGACCGTGACTGTGATCGCAGGAAGCACGACAGAGCTGGCGAGATTTAGGAGTGTAGCCGCAGTGAACGTGATAGGAAATCCAGCGAGCATTGCCGCCCACATGCATGCTCCAGTAGTCATGAAAAATTTGAGAAAGAACGCAGCGATTTTGGCAGTAGTGTTCTCCGCAAGATTCATTGCATCTAAGGCTTTGTTGCTAATCCAGCTTACTCCGCGGCCAACAAGCCAACTAGTCACTCCAAAAATAGCTCCTCCAGAGGCGCCGATGGAAGAGCGTATGATCATACTCGTTAAAGCTCCTGCTCCTGCGGCATAGCCGAGGCTGCAGCCTGTTCGGATTGTGTGGCCAATCGGAGAATCTACAAAATTAGAAATAGTACTTATTGAGTGAATAACAGAATTTACTGTACGGATAATTTGAGCCATTTTGCCTCCTAATTTAGGGAAGAAAAGAAGTTTAGTCGAGATTACTTAAACAAGTCAACTTTAAAACCGGAAATCGTTTTGCCGAAGAGCTTCGTAGAGGACGATCGCAACGCTTGATGCAAGGTTTAAACATCTTTGCCCATCGGCCATCGGGATCGTATAAAAATTCTTTAAATATTTCTCGGAGAGATTCTTCGGAAGCCCTTCTGTTTCAGATCCAAAAATCAAGAGAGAATCGTTTGGGAAAGAAGCCGAGGAATAAGGCTTTTTTGCTTTGCTTGAAAAGAAAAAACAGGGTCCTTTTGTCAAAACGTCTACGATATCGTCGACGACTTCCAACTGGACCCGGTCCCAATAGTCCAGTCCTGCTCGTTTCATATGCCGGTCAGCGAGGCTAAACCCCAAAGGGCGAACTAAGATAAGGGCTACATTTGTCGCTGCACAGGTGCGAGCGACATTGCCTGTGTTTTGGGGGATCTGAGGTTGAAAAAGGACGATCTTCATGGTATGTGTATAGCATATTAGTTAAACGCTTTCTCCTTTAGGAGAGAGTTGTTTACTGAAGGGAGGAATTCATCGGGGAGTCTAGGGCGATCTCCTCGTCGGTGGCTGCGTCTGCTCGCACCACTTCCACTTCAAAAATGAGAAGCGCTCCTGGATTGAGATGACTTTCTTCTCCATAGCCGTATTCAGGATGAACATACAGCGTGCGCACTTCGCCTTCTTTCATTCCCTCTATCCCTAAGCGGAAAGCGGGAATCGATTCTTCGAGAGTAATCAATTCTTCTTCATGGGCTGTGCTAAAGACTTTATCGTCGATATATCGACCTGAAATGCGGACGATTGGCGAATTATACGACTCGACTTTTTGCCCATTTCCTTTTTTGATAATTTGAGCCTGCAATTTGCCGTTGATGAGGATCTGCATGCCCGGCTTTTTCGAATTGACCGAAAGGAATTTTTCGGCTTCTTCGATATTTTTTTTGGCCAGTTCACTATTTTTTTTCTTTTGAAGGGCGGCGATTGCCTCTAGGCAATCCTCTTCATTCAATGGAGATTCTTTCCCTTCTCTTGCCTCTTCAATGCCTTTGGCTAGCGCGTTCAAATCGAGCGGAAGATCGAGGGTTTCAATGTGTTTTCCAATCAAATGGCCTAATGCTTCCGAAATCTTTTCGAGATTTGAGGGAGCGGTCAATAGAAGAGCGGTACAAAAAATATTGATCATAAGTTATTCAAGGTGTTGACAATTTGTTCCAACGAAACCGGTTTTTCGTCCCGCGTTGCTAAATCTTTCAGCTTCGCGTGTCCCGATTTCAATTCATCGGAGCCGATGATGCAAACATATTTTGCTTCTGCGCGGCAGCCGTTTTGGATGGCGGCAGGCACTTTTTTTGCTTGCAAGTCTATGTCAGCTGCAATGTTATTATGGCGGCATACGGCTGCAAGAGTGAAGCACTTTTGGCGAGCCTCCTCTCCAATCGGAATGAAATAGATGCGGGGTCTTATTCCCTTCGGCATGGCGATTTTTTGCGCGATCATC
>CAZFWE010000249.1:0-2580 GCA_964522685.1 uncultured bacterium
GCCAAAAAGCGGTTGCTGAGCGATTTTGGTGCCCGGCGCTGGGAGAAGCCCATTGTCCTCTTCATCATCACTATCATCAGGCAGGGGTGAGAAAGGAACTTCCTTGGGAGCTGTATTTAAAGGAGGTGGGAGATTATCTTCAACCGCATTGAGTATATTTCTGGACTCAATCACTTGATTATAGACTCTTGCTTTTTCGCTGTTAGGGTCTAAAGCATTTAAAGTTACTTGAAGATCTTCCATGCTTGTGGGGCCGTAGAGTAGCTCATCCACTTTTTCCTCGAATGTTTGCTCCGGGGCTGTCGTTACCGGTCTTGGTTGCAAGGGCGGTTGGAGAAGAGAGGTGTTTGTCAGCACATTAGGTTCTACAGGATTCGGAAAATGGCGCTTCGAGATGTCCTCAACGCGGGGTTGCTCCGGAAAACGCTCTTGTTCTCGTTCCTCTACTTCTTCCGAGTTGCAACAGTTGCACGTGATGCAGTTATAAATTTTTTCGCAAGACCAGGAGAGGGTTTCATAGAGATCAGTGACGATCACGGCAAAGAAATGAACGGTGGCTTGAGCAATCCGCTTTACGAGTTCGATGATTTGACAAGTGCTTATTAGTTTACAGAATCCAGGTTCTGCCGTTCGATTTAGAGGGGTCATCGCTTTTATCCTTTCCTTTGTTGTATAATTCCGGCCGCTTCCAAGAAAAGCTGAATTCCAGGGAGTGTCAATTCAACGGCAGCTATGGTGCATAAGTTTTCCAAATCCTCTTGGCTCTTTACGACTGCTTTAGAGAGTTCATCCTCGCCATCAAGGCCATAATAGGTCGTCGCCCATGATAAAAGATCTGTTCGAAGCCTTCTCGTATTGCTCCAGACGAGTCGATTTTGCTCTTGGAGATATTCGACGGGTTCATATTTTTCGTAAAAGATCGGTCCTGCTCGCTCTGCAGCTTCTTGCGCTTGTCTTTCGACCATCGCTCCAAATTGCGCGCCGACTTCAAGAATATTTCCTTTTATCCCAACCGCTCCTGCAAGAGCTTTCTTTACCTCCCGTTCGATATCTGCCATGTGCTGTGTAACAACTGGATCTTCAAGCACAGGATCTGCAACAAGGATTTCTTTGATCAAGTTCGCCCGGTGTTCGAAGAGGGCATGAGAGGCTTTATATTGCAAAAGAGAAACTGCACTATTTTTACCAAGAGGATTTTCTGTTGCAATCACTTCGATGGCAATGCCTTCAAGTTGTGTAAGAGTTTGGTCTATGCAGTCGGCATCGGCGTTTAGTAAGCGGGAGATGATGTATCGAATTTCTTGTTTGAGTGCTTTTTCTGCATCGGGTTTTTCGCTCTGGGGCAGCTTATCGACGCGCGCTCTTTTTTCTGTTAAAATATACTGCACTTTACTCACTAAGTTTCGAACTGCTTGATATTTCTTATTTTCCTCATGGATTTTGAGTTTATCCAGTATTTGTTTAAAAGCAGTTTTTTTGCTTTTATCGCACATTGCATAGTCGTACCATCCGAGAAATTCATCTGGAGATTTGTCTGACCTATATTTCTCAAGAGCATTATCGAGATCGAAGTCCATAATCGAGGCCGGACATTCGAACTCACTTGCGCTTATTTGCTTCAATCTCTCTAAAGCTGCTTTTCTTCTCTCCTGGGCCTCTGCTGCTGTTGGCGTTTTTTCTTTCACTGTTTCAGTGGGGATCGATGGAGCCTCTTCATCCAAATGACCATAGTCGACGACAACTTCTTCCCGTTCCTGAAGGCGTATATTTCGGAATAGACCTTGGAATAAGTTGCCCATATCGTCATTTCTTAGAATTTGATGAATATTATACTCAGACTCTTGCCTAAAATTGCTTTGATCTGTATCGGGTGAGTTGTCTCCGGATTGAATTACGAATGAAGTTGGGGGGGAAGAAGAGAATGGTGCTGTATCCTCTTCTTCCGCGTAATCGCAATTTTGAAAGGTGATCAGGCGATCAAATCCTTCACAAAAAGTCACGAGATATTCATATATTTTAATGACAATGTAGCTGAAAAAGTCGACGACTGCGGTTGCAATTCGAGCGGTGAGCGCGCAGATTGCACATTGCGTTGCTAGTTCACAAAAATTTCGGTTGTCCGCCTGAATTGGATTATTTACGTTAATAGTTTCATGGGTCAGCATAATATCTTCCTTTTTCGACAAAAAGGATAGAAGCTAGCCTCTTTTAAATCAAGAATTGATTGGCAGCATCTTTAAGAAACGTAAATCGTTCTTTATGAACCGTATGCAATATATATTAAGGTAAAAAAATCTTGAAAATAAGGGGAGGCCACTAGTGATTAATCAATTGCCGTTTTTTGAAATGCTGCCAAAGGGTTTCGACGTCGGTAAAGATTTCCGCATCAATCCCGTGTGTCCTAGCGGCAATGATATATTCGGGAATGTCATCCGTGTAAAAACATTCTTGTGGAGAGCACTGAGCCGCTTCGATGGCCGCGGAGTAGATGTGGGGGTGCGGTTTTAAGGCGCCGACTTCAAAAGAGAGAATTTTGGCATCGAAAAGATCGAGAATAGGAAGGCGAGCGGTCAAAAAATC
>CAZFWE010000250.1:0-2550 GCA_964522685.1 uncultured bacterium
CACTGCCGGTTGTGTTGGTGGACATCCAGGCGGAGGTGTAGGAGGTGCTGGCAATAGTCTTTATAGCACATCTGGAGCTGGCGGAGGTGGCTCGAGTCAGAATGGTGGTTCTTCTGGGATACATACAGGAGGGACTACAATGAGTGGAAGAGGTGGTGGTGGAGCAGGAGCGGGAGGAAATGGCGCCAATGCAACTTCCTTAGCGGCTGGATCAGGTGGAATCGGAATTGGGGTGGACTCCTTATTTGGCGGCGGGGGCGGCGGCGGCGGCGGAACTCCGCCAGGAGCTGGAGTTGGCGCGGGTGGAGGCGGAGGAAGCGCTAGTTCCGGAGCCTCTGCCATAGGTGCTAATGGAGGAACTCTTGGCGGCGGAGGTGGAGGAAGTGGGGGGCCAAATCCTTTAGCTTCTGGAGGCAATGGGGGCTTTGGAGCTGGAGGCGGTGGTGGGTGTGGCGGCGGCATCGGTCAAGCTTCGCAAGGTGGCACCGGCGGTTTGTATGGCGGCAATGGGGGAGCTGGAACAGCGGGAGGTACTCAAAGAGACGGTTGTGGAGGCGGAGGTGCTGGCCTTGGCGGAGCTATTTTTGTACAAAATTCTGGATCTCTCGTCATCAGTTCAGGTTTTTCTGTTTCTGGAAATACAGTGATACCAGGACTTGGGGGAACCTTTTCTGGTGCAAATTCTGGCCAAAACGGTCAAGCACTAGGCCAAGATTTTTTTATTTGCTCTCCCGGATCTCTCATATTTGATAATGCAGATAGTTTGACAATTGCTTCCAATATTGAAAGTAACGGTGCAGCAACTTTAACTAAACAAAATACGGGAAACCTAATCTTTTCAGGAATGAATACTTACACAGGCCTTACATCCGTTAATCAAGGTACACTGACTGTGAATGGGAGCATGGCTGGAGCTGTTTCTATTGCACTTCCAGGAATTCTAAAAGGGATAGGAACGATTAATGGGCTTGTTACGGTAAATGGCACTCTATCGCCGGGGAATTCGATTGGAACAATAAACATGAATAGCCTTACAGTTGATTCTGGAGGAACCTTACAGATTGAAATTGATTCTTCAGGAAATACATCGGTCGTAAATGTAGCCAATATTGTTACATTAGATCCTAATTCTGTATTGGTTATTACAGCAAATTCAGGCACTTATTCCTCGTCGACTGTTTATCCACCCTTTATTATTGCAAACTCAATCACAGGCACATTTGGAACCATTCTGAATAATATCCCCAATTTAAATGCGACATTCGCTGATACCGGAACAACTCTTATAATGTACCTTACTGCCCCGGCTTTCCTCTCCTCGACTCTTGAAGGTCTTACAGGAAACTCAGCAAAAATAGGAGCTTACCTGAATTCTTTACCCCAAGCATTTGTGGAAACGGCTAGCTACAAAACCTTGACGCAATTATCTGAAAAGGCCTTAAACCAAGCGCTTGAAACAATTAGCCCTTCGCGCAATAGTTTTCCCACTTTCATATCCATCAATACGATCTATTCTCTCAATAATCTCCTCGACTCTCGCCTTACATCGAATCGCTTTGCACAAAGAAGATTTTCTTCTCTAGAAAGGGCTGCTGCAGACTTAGATATAAAAGAAGGATGCCTTTTGGCTAGCAATGATGAAATTGTCATAACCGAAGAATCGAAACCTCAAGAATGTCTCAACCCCGAATACAATCAAAAAAGCTACAATTTTTGGGTTGATAGTTTTAGGGCTTTTGCACAACAGGGGGCTCAAAAGCAAAACCCTAAATTTAATTTCAACACATGGGGATTTTTGACTGGATTCGAAGTGAACTTGTACTCCGTAGATCTTGGGATTCTATTAGCTTATGTAGAGTCTAAATTTTGTGAGAATGACGATTTTGGTTCTGGTTCTTTAAATGCTGGTTACGGAGGTATCTACGCTATTGCTAATCTTTCCAATTTTTATATAAATGGAACTTTATGGAATGGTTACAGTTATAACAAAAATCGACGTTATATCTTCTTTCCTACCTATGCTGAGAAAGCGAAAAATACGTTGAATGTTTACCAAGGCGATAGCCACGTAGAATTTGGGTATGATTTCCATTATCATCGAAATGACCTATTTGGAATATGTGAGCCCTTTGCTTCTTTGGATTATGCTTTTAACTGTGAACCCTCTTTTACTGAACACGGTAGTTCCGTTTTCAAAGTACATCAAGAAGGGCGTTTTGCATCCATGCTTCGAACAGAACTCGGCGTCCATAATTATTTGACCCGCATTTTTAATTCTGGTTTCCTCCGATTGAAAGGGAAACTCAGCTATGTGAATAAAGTTCCTTTCCATGTAGGGAATATCATTGCGAATATCGTAGGTGAACCTGGATCATTTAGTGTCACCTCCTTCACTGAAACACAAAATTTGGTTTCTCCCAGTGTCGAATTCGGTTTTAAAGCCAATTCGGCTTGGTATTTTACTCTCTTCTACGACGGAGAATTTGGAAGTGGCTATTTCTATAACCAATTTTCTCTAAAAGCAGGTAAATATTTTTAGTTCACACATTT
>CAZFWE010000251.1:0-2508 GCA_964522685.1 uncultured bacterium
GTTTTCCTCACACCAAGCGGAAACAATGTGGATCGGGGTTTCTCCTTGTACAGTCATACAGAGAAAACGGATTATTTTCGACAAAAGTTTGCCAAACAACGGTAATTGAGTTCACGCCTGGGAAGTTGGCTGTTCCGGATATATTCCGGATTCTAAGGATTGAGTGCTACGATGAACACTTCCCCTATAACAGACAACAAAAAATTGACAGAAATTCGAGGCCTGACGGCTTCAAAAAATCCAAAACTCAGGTTAGAAGATAGGCTCTTCGGTGGTATTGACTCAGAGCAGTAGATAACTCTTGAAGTGATTTGTCACATTTTAGGGAACTACAATACTCTTTATGCTCACTCTGACTGAGGCAAACTCCCGATACATGCTCGTCTTCTACTTGACTAGAACATTTTGAGCGGGCATGGAAGCGATCCCCCCTAGGAAGTAATTGCACTAAAGCTGACGTAGTGGGGACAACATAAGGAGAGTCTGGATAATCTTTCCAGGGAATCAAAACGGCAAATGTATCGCGTTTTTCTGCAATTGTATAGTAAAAAACAGTAGCAGTGGGATCCCTCACACACCCTGCTAATAGACTTGTCCCATAGGAAAGAGAAGTATTGCCTATCAAATCTATTTCCGTTTCATTATAACACGAGACCCTAGTTAAATTACCCGCCCTATAAAGAATAAGCGCATTGATGGCTACCTGATGACATTCAAGTGCAATTGCATTGCGAAGAACTTGTGCATTTTTTTCATCCTGTATACAAAAAGGGCTGGGAGCAAAGATATCAGAAGAGGCTCCCTGAAAGATTCTCGCAGAAAAGGTCATTCGATGTTCTCTAAGGAATTGAATATATCTATCTGTCAAAACTACAATCTTTCTACCTGAAAGAAAATTTCCCTGAGGAACTATATCTTCAACTAAGCATTGATTCAGACGATAGGCTAAATGCTGCGTAACCGGATCATCATCTGATACAGGCCTTTTGTCAGTAGAAATAATCAGATGCCAACAAGTATCAACCTTTGACCTTAAATCTTTTCTTAACGAAGGATAATCGTAAGGTTCTTTCAAACCTACTTTCTCCAATCCCCACCCTATCCAACCATTCAACTGCTCTAGACGGGTTTCCTCTCGTGGTGGAATATCGACGTCCTCCCCTCTACAATAGCCTTCTCTTTCCTCTTTAACAGCGGCAATGACATATCCTAACTCATAAAGCGTACGCGGAACAAACACTACCTCAAGATCGGATCGAATTTTTTTTATCTCACGTCTTATGCAGACTGAAGGATTTTCTGCATCCTCTCTGGGATGGTGCGCAAAAAAATTACAGATAGCCCATGTTTTTTTAAAAATTTCTTTATTGAGTTCGGGTTCTTCTTGGCTATAAATGAGATATTCCCCATAGCCGTCCGCAATAAGCTCTTCACAAGAGGAAAGATCAATATAATTATTTTTTAATGACAAATCAATCATAAAGTAAATTCCAGGCTATATAAAATCACATAATTATTATGAATAATTTGCAGTAATTAAGCAACTTTAAAATCAATTTTTGTTAATCATTAAATTTAAATTTCACTCTTTTCCAAAACATCCTCTATTCGGTGCTGGGCAAATTTTGGTTCAATTTCGGCTGCAGTTAGTAAAGTATCTCGAAATACTCTAACGTTTGTCTGATAAAGTCGATGATTTTTCAGCATTTTTTACGCAACTTCAGGGACATTGCCGCAGTTAGCCTGATATGCACCCCATGACGCACGCGCATATTAGGGAATAAACTCTCTCTTTAGTTCATGTTCCTGCCGATTCTTAAAGAAGAAAGATCTTCTCTGAAAAGAGTATATTCTCAAGTATTGCAAAACATTGCTGACCGCTTGGACAAGTCGTTTCAAGCATTTTTTCGCAGATGTAAAGCAGGAGAAAAACCTGGATTCCCAAGATTTCGAGGGATGCATCGTTATGACAGTTTTTGCTATCCCCAGAGTGGATTCCTTTTACTGGGTAAAGATATTTGTCTTTCTAAAATAGGTCGACTTAGGATTAAGATGCATCGTCCTATTGAGGGGAAAATCAAAACATGCACGATTAAAAAGACTGCCTCTGGAGCATGGGACGTCACCTTTTCCTGCGAAATCAGAACCTTTCCGTTAGAGCCGAAGACCGAGGCAATCGGAGTAGATGTTGGACTTGAATCTTTTGCCACCTTTTTTGAAATGAGGAAATTTAACATAATCATCCGCAGGTAATGCACCCCAAGCTACAGGGTCTAAATTTGCGACTGCATCAAAGACGGTATGAGCTTTGTCTCTTGCATCTTTATTGGGAACAAAATCACACCACTCCCAAGGTCGATGATCAGGATAAACAAGCAGTTGAAAAACGTTGTAACATTCCATCATTAGCTAGAGCGTTTGCAGATTGTTCAAGGTAGCTCGTCAGTTTATCGGGAGATATGATCGAAAGTTGTGGATGAGGGACTAAAGAGAGCGTATCCTCTTTGA
>CAZFWE010000252.1:0-2494 GCA_964522685.1 uncultured bacterium
GAGGACGCTATGATAGCTAAAACAAGAAAAAATTGGCAAGGGGTATCTTAGGGATTTCAGGTTCCTAATCATTAAAAATTTTTAATAGTAGAGCCCTGTTCAGTCCCTTACCTTCTCTTACCTTGACATCGCAATCTCTTTACGACGAGCAAGTACTTCAGGATCAAACTGAAGGGGATGGTCGCTGGGATACTCAGATAAAATGATATCACTATGATGAAGAGCCTCGAGCAATACGTTCTTCTTGTCTTTCAACCGTTGGTTGGCATGTCGAAGCGGATAGCCACAGTAGTATGGTATTATATGTAGTTGCTTTCGCCAGTGCTTTGAAAACGGATCGAATATGCAAATAGACAGAAGAGATAAACCGGAATAATAAAGAGGGGAAATTCGGGGCAGTAAAGAGAATAGTCGAGGATAAGGGGCGGATAGGCAACCAAGTCGAGAAGCTGGGCAGTGAACCAGTCCAAGGAGGAAAATAAAGGGGTCGCAACAGAAGGAGCCAATGCATTCAAAAGGAGGCCTACCATCAGGGTAAAAAGAGCGAGACTGATCAAGAAGGGGAAGAAGAGGTTATAGATGAGGCTGAGGAGAGGAAAACGCCCGAAGTGATAGAAGAGAAGCGGGAGGATCGCAGCATTGACGGCAAAGGTCATTGCGAGAGAAGAGCGGAAGGTCGTGGCGCTGATGAATAAAAGCCTTGAAAAAAAAGAAAGTCGGATGCTTTTGTTGATGGGTCTTTGGGGGAGGAGGGCGCGGAAGATTTTTTCGAGCGGTTGATAGAGAAGGAGAATGCCGAAACAACAGCCGAAGCTGAGTTGAAACCCGAGATTTGCAACGACGAGTGGATCAAGAGCTAGCTCGATGAAGAGAGCGGCTCCGAGGAGATTGAGAGGCGCTGCGGGCCGGCGCAAAATTTTTCCGGTGAGGACGAGAGAAGAGACGATCCAAGCCCTTTGGATGGCTGGAGACGAACCGACAAAGAGAAAGTAGCTTGTCGTAAAAAGAAGCATGAAAATCCATTTCCAACGGTGCGGCAGAAAAAATCCGAGGATGAAAGAAAGGAAAACGAGCAGCACTCCGAAATGAAATCCGGAGATAGCCAAAAGGTGCTGGAGCCCGAGGCGCCCAAATTCGAAGCGAAGCATTCGATCGTCCACATCGCCAGTCGCCAAAGAGGAAAGAAGAATCGCTGTGCGAGGGCGGAGGAGTTTTTCTCCTAAAAATGCGCTGAATTTTTGTTTGGTTTGATAGCGGAGTTCAGCCAGACTCCAGGTATTGGGAATGGGCTTGCATTCGACGACTTTGAAAAGATAGTCATAGCGGTCCCGTTGGAGGAGAGATCCGGAGAGTTCATAGTCGCAGTTAGCTCGAGGGCGTTCTTTCTTTTTCCAAATAACAGTGCAGGGAAGAGCATTCCATTCATAGTAAAGGGTCCCTTTATAGATGAGGTCTTTGTGAAAAGGGGTGCTGTGAAGTTGGAGAGAAGAGATGGAAAAACGGGCCGAGCAATGGATTGGTTCGTCTACATCAGGATCAGGTAGACCGCCGAAAAGGAGCCAAGTATAGATCGAAGCGAAAGGGATGAGGCAAAGGGCGGCCCATTTTCGGAGTAGAATTAAGTAGAGCGCCCATCCGATTGGAATCCAAATTGGAAGCGCGAATAGGGTAGATCCGATGCTTAATAGAAAGCTGATGGCGATGGACAGTGCTGGATGGGAGGTCCAGAAGAGTTTATTTAGGAGGTGGGGGGTCATCTTCGATGGATCGGTTGATGAGGCGCGCTCCGCGTTGACTGGAAAAATAGGAAAAGAGCCATTGCGTCAAAACGGTTAGACGGTTGCGGAATCCGATCAGATAGAGAACATGGATGAAGCACCACCCGAGCCAGGCAATGAAGCCACTGAACTGGAGTTTTCCAAACATCCCCACGGCTTTGGTCTTTCCGACCGTGGCCATCGTCCCTTTGTCGAAATAGCGAAATGGGGGGCGTTCTTCTAAGGGCAGGCGTTTACGGATGATGTGTGCGACATATCGCCCTTCTTGGACGGCAGCTGGCGCTAGTCCTGGAAGAGGTTTTCCGTTTTTCTCCATCGCGCAAGCGGCGTCTCCGATGACAAAGATTTCTGGATGGCTCGGGATCGATAGATCCGGCCCGACTATAACGCGGCCTTGCCGATCGAGAGGGCAGTCTAGCGTTTTGAGCACAGGAGAGGCTTGGTTGCCAGCGGCCCAAAGGACATTTTCAGCGGGGATGAATAGATCCTCCACGGTGACGCCCTCTTTCGTAACATTCGTCACTCGTTTTCCGGTGATTACTTTAACTCCGTAATGCTCTAGGTATTTTTGGGCTTTTTCTGCGAGTTTCAAAGGATACGCTGCGAGAATTTGAGTATGTGCTTCGATGAGATAAATCTTTGTCTTCGTCGTATCGATGCGTCGAAAATTTTTCAGCATCGTCTCATAGGCGATTTCCGCGATCGCTCCCGCCATC
>CAZFWE010000253.1:0-2464 GCA_964522685.1 uncultured bacterium
CCACTGAATGATAAAGAAATGAACGAACTCCGTTCTTTCTCCACACGTGCCGAGATTACACCTCATAGCTTTATTAATGATTACTCCTGGGGAAGCTTTAAAGGAGATGAAGATCGTTGGATGGAAAAATATTTCGATGGGTTTCTTTATTACGCCAATTGGGGCACTCATATCTTAAAATTGCGTCTCCCCTCCATTCTTTTAGACTTCCAAACTGCAGAGGCTTACTGCAATGGCGACCATTTTTCAGTTCGTCTTAGCGGAGATAAAGTTATACTGGATTTTCTCTCCGAAAGCGAAGATGGCGGCGACTGGGAAGAAGATCTACGTCTTACATCCTTTTTAAGCCTACGCACGGACTTAAGCCGTGGTGACTTGCGCTGCTTGTACTTAGGCTGGCTATCGGGATTGCAAAGCAATGAATATGATAAAGAAGAGATTGAACCACCCGTACCCTCAGGCTTGCAAAATTTAAGCCCTGCTCTCGCAAATCTTGCCGATTTCTTGCGAATTGATCCCGACCTGATTGATGCGGCTGCTATCAACAGCCCAACGTTTGAAGATATCACACCAAGCACTACAGATTTGCACACTTGGATTGCAACGCTTCCAATAAATGAGCGAGATGACCTCCTAGTCAATATTTTAGCAGGCAGCATGCAGGGCGATCAAACCGCAGCGCTTCAACAAGTGAGTCGTTTTACCAAAATATGGCAGACGTTACGAGGGGACAAAAAAGCGAAGATTAAACCACGCACAGTGGGAGAGCTGCTCAAAAAGGCGAATCTCGTAAGGGAAAATAGAGAACGTCTTGAGGCTGAGAAAAAAGCTGCAGAATTAGCAGAAAAGCAAAGGTTGCAAAAAATAGCTCGAGAGAAAAGGTTAAATGAAATCGTGGGACAAGAGCCCATCCTATGGGCACAGATAGAATCTTTAGCCTCTGAAAAGAAAGCCAAAAGTTACGACAAAGCCGTCGAACTGCTAACCGATCTACGTGATTTAGCTGCTCGTACAAAAGCTTCTGACTTTCACCTAAAGCTTAAGAACTTGAGAGAGAAACATTCTCCAAAATCGTCGTTTATTGAGCGCTTGCGAATTTTCTCATAGATCAAATCTCACCTTAATGCGTCTAGCAGACCACATTTGCTGAAACACACTCTGATAGTAATCGCTGGTAAATTCGTGTTTCCAACTCTTGTTTGCTTGAAAAATCACCAAAAGAACCCTAAAAAAATGAACAATACTTGCATAATTCCAAACACATATAAAGGGATAAAACAACATCGACGACAGCTTATATAATTTTTCCTTAAATATCGCGACCATATGAAATATAAAGTAAAGGGTATTGATAAAGGCAGGCATAAGTTTATGCATACGAATGTTATTGCAACCGACTGAGAAATGGATGGGCTATCGGCTACCATACCAGACATGCCTGCAAACCACAATAAAAAGGGGAACAATAAACTATAGATAATTGTCGCATTTTGGGCGTATCCTTTCATTTTCTTTTGATCTTCAGTTTGTAACACAGTTTTTGACATTCTTTTTCCCTACAAAATTTTTATTCAGAAGAAATTGCTCGCGAAGCTTCTTCATAAGTCTCTTTACAAATGACTCGTCTTGAGTGAGTTTCAGGGAGATCTAGATAATAAACCAAGCTCCCATTAATAGCTGAGATATAATAGATTTTATCTAAAGGTGGATTAGAACCATTTGGCTTAAAAACCCAAATTCTTATTTCAACGTTTTTGGCGGTAAATGGATATTCATGAAGGTAAGGTTTTATTTCTTTATTACTATTGATTGCTGACAGATATTCATTCATGACATGGACAATAAGCTCTCGAGCTGTTTTGAGGTCGACCTCTTGATAATAATCAAAGCTCATAGCCATCATCTGTATGTCATCCATCATTTGCCCCCCTGTTCCTGCAAGGTACAGATTCTTTTGTTCTTTCAATTTCTTCGCGGTTTTTTCCGTAATTTCATGAGCTAGTTTTACATAACGAGGAGACTGATAGCCAAAAGATGAACACCCAAAAAGAAAAGAGAACATACTTAGGATCACTCCAATATTAAAAAATAACTTCATTTTTTACCCCCATAGTTTTCAATGTAATCTTTTATATGATCTTTTATCTTTGGTGAAAAAGTAGGACTTAAGACCTCGTGATCCCAAAAATTGGCGTTAGGATGAGGTTCTAGCACTTGCAACTGATTTCCATATTTTATCTTCCCTATGACGTCGAGACGAGTAACAATATCCCGCCTACTCATGTAGTTATAAGACCTAAAGCATAGTTCTTCTGGAATAATGGCAGCGGGGGCAAGAGCTAGGCTAATGATTCTTTGCTGGACTGATTTTGGCGAGGTCAAAAGGGCATTGTATACTTGAAGGGCTCCTCCGCTGTGGCTAATCTGTAGAAATTTTTCGTCAGGTCCATGTGTGGCAATAAAG
>CAZFWE010000254.1:0-2461 GCA_964522685.1 uncultured bacterium
GCCCAAGAGCGCCTATTGAATTCTCAGGCCAAAGATGCTGCATTTCAAGTTGTCAAAGACTTAAAGAGCGCAGCAGGAATCGATCGGGAGATCTCTTTATACACCTCGCTGGATTATAGATGCTTGAGCTATGGCGGCACTTGCTCTTTTAGTTCGCCAATTATTTCCGTTCCTCTCTACTTTCTTACAAAGAACGGAGTAAGTACATTCGATGAGGTTGAAGTTCAAGAACCTTTTGATCAGCCTCCTGGCTATTGGACTTTCTCTGCCGATGAAGTGACTTTCTTTATGGCTCGTGAAATGTCCCATATTAATTCCAATGACGCTCTTCTCCGGATTGCTTCCAAAGTGCTTTTTGTCGCTGCTATTTTCTTCTTTTATACGATGGCTACCACAGCTTTGTTCAGCGCCTCCCTCATTCTTGTCGCCGGAGTTCTTTATTTAATTTCGGAACGATTTATCCATGCAAAACTCGACATCAAAGCGGTCAATATTCTGACCAAATATTTTGAGGGCGATCAGAATAGAGCCATTAAAGCGGCTACGAGCGCTCTTCAAAAGTTGATGGACCAAAACATCGAACGGAAAGAAAGAAAGAATTGGTGGAATGGTTTTTATCTGACAAGCGCCGGCAATAATGTCTTAGACCTGGACCACCCTTTCTTAACCAATCGACTAGAAAGATTGCGGGAACAGTTCAACATTGCCCCCGCAGAGCTGGTTCTCTAAGCTTTCGGATAAGCTTTGAGGATCTTGATCTCCTGAACTGGACGATCTTGTTTTGTCTGAGTGGCTTCGATTTTTTTCACGATATCCATCCCAACAATAACTTCGCCGAAAATCGTATGGCGCATATTAAGCCAGGGGGTTGGGACAGTCGTGATGAAAAACTGGCTGCCGTTCGTATTTGGCCCCCGGTTGGCCATTGCCAATAGTCCTGCCTTGTTAAATGCGACTGTAGACTTGCATTCATCTTCAAAATTCTTTCCCCAAAGCGAGCTGCCACCAGTGCCTGTCCCAGTCGGATCTCCGCCTTGGATCATAAAATCTTTAATGACTCGATGAAAAACGACCCCATCATAGTAATGTTTATTAACAAGTCCTAAAAAATTTTCACAGGTTTTAGGAGCTACATCTGGCATTAATGCAATTTCAATATTTCCGACATTTGTTTCTACAACGACGATGGTTTTTTGCTGTTTCATTTCGTTTGCCTCCGTATTTTCCATACAGCATACAAAAGACAAGACAAATAGCGCCAGCCATTTAACATTCTTAAGCATAAGAACTCCTTGAATTGATTCGTACAAGAACCTATCTCATTTAGTGAAATAGGTTCAAGATACAAAATAGAACATTTGCTGGAAAGAATTTTCTCCCATTTTTTGGCTGAAATGGTATACCAAAAGCTTATGGAACTTGTTGTTTTGATTGTTATCTTAGGTCTTCTTTTCGACTACACAAATGGGTTCCACGATGCGGCCAACGTCGTTTCAACAGTAATCGCTACCCGCGTTTTAGCTCCTGTTTCGGCCATTGCCATGGCTGGAGTTCTCAATTTTATCGGGGCCACACAGATCAGTGGCGTCGCTCAGACCATCTCCACCGGGCTCGTCAACTCCCAGGAAGCGACAGGGGTCGTCGTCTTAGCTGCAGTGGCTGGGGCCATTGCTTGGAATCTTCTTACGTGGTACTACGGCATCCCCAGCAGCTCCTCCTACGCCCTTGTTGGAGGGCTTCTCGGGGCTGCATGGGCTCACCAAGGCATTCATACGATCCTTTGGTCGGGAGTTGCTTATAAGGTCATTATCCCCATGGTTCTCTCGCCTTTGATTGGCTTTTTCTTAAGCTATTGTATTATGAAAATTCTTCAATGGAATTTGCGCAAAACCCCTCATGCCGGTAAACGGGCTATTTTCCGCCATCTGCAAATCGGCTCCGCCTGCTTCGTCGCTCTTTCCCATGGACTTAATGACGCACAAAAGAGCATGGGTCTCATTACGCTTGGGCTGTTCACGGCTGGAGTTTTAGCGACCCCGATCATCCCCCTTTGGGTCATCATCTCTTGTGCTATTGTCATGGGACTCGGTACTGCATCTGGAGGCATCAGGATCATTAAAACCATGGGTTTTGCTATCACGCATATCGATCCGATGCAGGGATTTGTCGCAGAAACTTCTGCATCCGCCGTCATTCTCTGTGCCAGCTTTCTTGGAATGCCCATTAGCTCGACTCATATGATCGCTGGGGGCATTACCGGAGTCGGGTCAGCTAAGGGGATATCGGCTGTCCGCTGGTCCGTTCCCCAAAAACTCGTTATCGCTTGGGTGCTCACCCTTCCAGGAGCTGGCGCCGTCGGAATTCTGACGTATTATATTGGTGCGGCGATTTGGGGAAAATCGCCTTTCTAAGAGCATAGTGTTACACACAACTTTTAGTTGACAAGTTTTCTCTACCACCA
>CAZFWE010000255.1:0-1265 GCA_964522685.1 uncultured bacterium
AACGGGTACCTACACAAGGTCCTATTGGCCGCTAATTTTTAATGCGCTAGCCCTGCATTGCGGATAGGTTCATGGAAATTAATAAGGAAAACGGCGGATGGTAAAATGAGAATTCGGATTGGCTGTGGGAGTCCAGTTCTTTAGGTATGTTCTCTTCTGCTGAATTTCCTTAAGTCGTTCAACAAGAGAGCAGATCCGTACTCCGAATGGGGATTTGCTTTCGATGATTGTCAGAGGGTCGCGGACAAAAAGAACGTGTCCTGGATAGACAATCAAATCCATCGGAAGAAGTTCTGAAAAATTTTCAGATCTCAAAGATTTTCCAAATTTTAAAAGATGAGACGTATTACGCGGGGTAAGACCGTTCGATGCTTCGAAGAGAAGTCCAGAGCAGTCGAGGCCTCGGAATGTCCAAAGTTCTTCGGTTCGAGGGAGGAGTTCTTTCTTTGGGGGATAAAAGGAAAGCATTTCGGGGATGCCGGTGGCCCAATTCCCGCCCCATACATAAGAGGTTCCCACTCGCTGCTCCATGTGCTCAAGCAAGTGTCGAGCAGAGGGAATGAACTCCTTTTTTGAAGAAGGAATTGAACACGAGGCGGCAAACCGGCGGTCAATGTAAAGCGGCTTTACACCATATTTAGGCCACGCGATTTGGACAATATAATGTGGTAGTTCTTGTAGCAATGAAAAGCGCATGCCTGGCAATGCTACAAATTCGAAGTGGTACGGATGCCCCTTTTCATTGAGAGGAAGGTGGTTGCCAGAAAAGACAGCGGAGAATTTAGGGGTGTTTAAAACGGGGCAAGGTTTTAGAATTTCGATCCATTCCACGAGTTAAAGGATGAGGCAAGAAGAGGAGAATTTGCAACTAAATTTCTCACTCTGCTACCTTTTAATCTTCTTAATTAGAAGAAACCGTATGCCCTCTTACAGGATTTTAGTTCTGATTTTTGCAGTGCTTTTTGCAGGCTGCAGTAAAAAAGGCGTGATTACTCCTCAAACCCTCAGGATCAATATTGTCTCTGAGCCTGCCACCCTCGATCCTCGAAGATCGCGCGATTTAAATGAATGGACAATATGCCGGATGCTCTTTGAAGGGTTGACGCGAACTTCAAAGGAAGGGAACACTGAACTCGCCTTGGCTGAAGCCGTTGAGATTTCTGACGATGGCCTTGAATATGTCTTTCATTTGCGGAAGGCTTTTTGGTCGAATGGCGATCCAATCACTTCTTACGATTTTGCAGAAAGCTGGAAGACTACGTTAA
>CAZFWE010000255.1:1275-2461 GCA_964522685.1 uncultured bacterium
TAACAATGTCATTATTATTAGTAAGGTTGAATTTAAGCCCTTCATTTCCTAGCGATATCGCTTATCAACTCTATCTGATTCAAAACGGGCAAAAGGTGAAGGCCGGAGAAATGGAATCTGAGGCATTGGGGATTAAGACTCCTAATGCTGAGACTTTAATCGTAAGGCTTGGGCGGCCAGCGCCTTATTTTCTGGAAGTTTGTTCGATGAGTTCTTATTTTCCAGTGCCGAAGGCAGCCTCTGATAAAAATTGGGCGGTGGCCTCGAGTACTTTTGTGGGTAATGGGCCCTTTCTTTTAAAATCTTGGAACCGTGCAGACCAGATCGTCCTATCGAAAAATCATCGGTATTGGGAATCGGAAATCGTCCGATTACAAGAGATCGAGCTCATGATGTTGACGAGCGATACTGAGATCCGGATGTTCGAAGAAAAGAAACTCGATTGGGCTGGTTCTCCTCTTTCAACGATTCCGGTGGACGCCTTGAATCATTTGAAAGAGACCGAGGAACTCAAAGTAAGACCTTTATCGGGAACACGCTTCTTGCGCGTCAATACAGCGGGAGATTTTCGCGGAAAGCCAAATCCTCTTTCCAAGGTCGGTTGCCGCAGAGCGCTTGCGATGGCCATCGATCGGAAGGGAATTACCGATCATGTTTTGCAGGGAGGCCAAACCCCTGCACTGAGTTTAGTCCCGAAAGAAATGGGGCTTTTCGGAGAGGGCTACTTTTCTGATCAAAATCCGGAAGAAGCGAAGCGCTTAATCGAGCATGTGTTTGAAGAGATAAAGTTAGAACAGATGCAGCCGATCATCCTCTGTTTCATCGCTGACGATCGAAATATCTCGATTGCGCAGGCGATCCAAAAAGATTGGGAAACTTCTCTTGGAATTGTCGTCGAATTGGAAGCTGTTGAGAAAAAGGTCTTTTATCAAAAGATTAGACAAAGAGACTTTCAGCTTGCTATCGGTTCTTGGATCGCCGATTTCAACGATCCGATCAATTTTCTCGAAGTTTTTAAATACAAGCTTGGAAGTACGAACAATACCTACTGGGAAAATCCCAAATACATTGAGCTTTTAGACCGTTCCCAGTGATGTAGAAGTCAAGATGAAAGAAAAGTGCTGCTGCGTCAGGCTGAAGAAATTCTAATGGCGGAAATGCCGATCATCCCCATTTTCCATGATGC
>CAZFWE010000256.1:0-2445 GCA_964522685.1 uncultured bacterium
CCTTAAAGCCATACCAAAGAGAGGCAGAAGCCTGGGGATCGAGATCGATCAAAAGAACGCGCTGACCGACTTCTGCCAGTGTCGCGGCCAGATTGACCGCCGTTGTCGTCTTCCCTGACCCTCCTTTTTGATTCAAAACTGCAATTGTTCTCATAAATGGCTCTCCCCCCTTTGAAATTTGAAGATATAGTCAAATAAATTATGGTTATCAAGAAAAAAAAATTAAATTTATGCCGCCCGTGATAGATTTCGCCCTAAAATCGACGAAAAATATTAGTGAGATTAGGTTCAAATCTGCTATAAATAGAGCCATTCAAAGAAAGGAGTTCCTCTATGCTGAATATCGATCTTCGAGGTAAACGAGCTTTTATCGCCGGGATCGGCGACGACAATGGCTTTGGTTGGGCCATTGCGAAAGCGCTGGCTGAAGCAGGAGCGGAGATTTTGATTGGCACTTGGGCTCCGATCGTAAAAATTTTTAAGATGTCTTGGGCGGCCGGAAAATTCGATGAATCGAGAAAGCTCTCAAACGGCGAAATGATGGAATATGCGAAGCTCTATCCGATGGACGCAGTCTTCGACAAGATAGAAGACGTGCCTCAGGAAGTCCGAGAGAATAAACGCTACGCGGAACACTCCAACTACACGATCTCGGAAGTCGTAAAACAAGTAGAAGCCGATTTTGGCCGCATCGATATCCTTGTCCACTCGCTGGCCAACGCACCCGAAGTAACAAAAAATCTCCTCGATACCTCTCGTCAAGGCTATCTAGCAGCGATGAGTTCGTCCGCCTATTCGTTCATCAGCCTTCTCTCTCACTTCGGACCGATCATGAACGTCGGTGGATCCGTCCTTTCTCTTTCCTACATCGCTTCCGAGCGGGTCGTTCCCGGATATGGTGGCGGGATGAGTTCGGCGAAAGCGGCTCTTGAAAGCGATACGCGCACTCTCGCCTGGGAAGCGGGCCGCAAGTGGAACCTCCGAGTCAACACGATCTCCGCGGGAGCTCTTCGCAGCCGCGCTGCAAAAGCAATTGGGATGATCGACGACATGATTGCCTATTCAAAGGCAAACGCGCCTCTTATTAAAGACCTCTCTGCGGAAGAAGTGGCTAATACTGCTGCCTTTCTCCTTTCCCCTCTTGCCTCGGCCATCACCGGCACAGTCCTTTATGTGGACAATGGAATGCACGCGATGGGACTCGCAGTCGATAGCAGCGCTCTTCAGCACAACCATAAATACCGAGAGTGATTGAAAAAATCAGGATAGCTACGCCGAGTCTACTTCTAATACCAATCCCAGTCTCTTTACTGGGATTGGTATAACAGTTGAACTCGAACTGCGCAATCGAAAGACCTACGCAGGGTCCGAAGGCCAATTTTCCAATCGAATGCTTCGTACTGAAGAATGCCAGTAGTCGCGATTTGACCGGGGCGGTTTGAGCGGAAAATATGCCCGCAAAACTCTCCTTGTCCTCTCAGAAGTTCAAAGATTAAGGTAAATGTCCGCTCGGGAGACCGGATCGCAATTGTCTGCCCCAGAGCAAAGACAGTCCCCTTCTTTCCTTCGATGAAAATTTCAATATCTTCGGAGGCGTCGCAATAATAGGCTACCTCAAAAAGGTCATCCCGGCCCATTTCGAAGGTTGTAGGCAACAGCGCCACTCCTTGCGAAACATTTTCTGCAACAAGGCTGTGCAACCTAGAACCCTGCCAAAATACATTTCTGTCTTCGAAATAAATATCGGAGGTGTCGCTCGCAAGGACCTCAACTTTGTCCAAAGCGGCAAGCTCAATTTGCTGAGGGCGATCCTCTAGAAGTCGCGGCTGATATTCCTCTTTGGATATCCAGTCGATGAGCCGAGGGGCCGGCTCAAATCGGTCTTGTTGTAGATCGAATCCAATCGCCATCTGAAGCCCTGAATGGTAAAATCCGCAAACAGGCGTCTCGAGAAACTGTAAACTGATCCAGTATTCCCACCAGTCGGAAGATGAAAATTCCAATGAATCCAATCTTCGCTCAGGAAGAGGTCCATTGAAAAAAACAGCGCGGCAGACCTCAAGACGGAACGCCCAAAGCGGAGCCAAGCTCTTTCCTTCATAAAAAGAAAAAAGCCTTCGAAGGGCTACATCGACCTTATCGACGAATTCTCCTCCAAGGACGCTTCTAAAAAGAAGGATCCTCAATAGAAGCGGCGCGATCTTAAGTCCGAGATAGATGTCATAGCAACGAGGGAAATCGTGCAGGTAGATCGGAAAATTTCCCTCTTCCGCTTGGAAGGGGAAGAGGCGAGAAAGAATATTTTTCGCTTCGAGGACTGATTCCGCTTTTTTTTGAGACAAGAGAGCTAAGCCATAGCAGATATTTTCGTAGATCGGAATCGTATCGGCCGCTTGATCGTGCCCATGAAATAAATGGACAAAGCCCGTGCGGGGGCTTTGCCGC
>CAZFWE010000257.1:0-2444 GCA_964522685.1 uncultured bacterium
AAATCTGCAAAAAAATCATCACAAATCTCGATGTTAAGAATTCTGGGATACGTTCATAGAAAATATTTTGGCGCGGTCAAATGCTTTACTTTATTGTTTGGCAGTCCCTATATTTGAATCTTTGAAATAAAAGAGGTCATATGCCGTTTACCGTTACGATGCCAAAACTTTCTCCGACTATGGAAGAGGGAATCATTGCGAAATGGCATAAGAAAGTGGGAGATAAGATCGAGGCGGATGACCTACTTGTCGAAGTGGCCACGGATAAGGCTACAGTCGAGTACAATGCCTTGGACGGGGGATATCTTCGCAAGATCTTGGTCGCCGAGGGAGGCCATGCCGTGGTCAATCAGCCGATTGCGATTTTTACGGCGGATGCGAAAGAGAGCATCGAAGGCTATAAGCCTGAAGGGGAGCAGCCCGTAGCCCAGGCCATTTTAAAAAAAGAAGAAATGCCTGAACTGAAAGCCGAATCCAAGCCAGTGCATGGCGCAGCTGCAGTTCTTCAGCAGCCCGCCTTTGTGCCGGAACCTCCGCTGGAAAAATACGAATTTGGATTTCCGACAGGATCTTTGAAAAAGCGGGTTGCCGCATCTCCGCTCGCTAAGAAGCTTGCGAAAGAAAAGGGGCTCGATCTTTCGACGGTGAAAGGTAGCGGGCCTTCTGGCCGTGTCACGAGTCATGATCTCGATCTAGCCCAGCCGGATCAGATCGTTACTTTCGGCAAGCGGGAAGCTCCGATGATTGCTCCTGGGACTTTTGAAGAAATCCCACTCACGCCGATGCGGAAAGCGATCGGTTCTCGATTGCAACAGTCGAAGAGTTTTATTCCTCATTTCTATATCCGTCAGGAAATCGATGCAGATCCTCTTTTTCACGTGCGCGAGCAATTGAAGCACGGAGGCCTAAAAGTCACTTTCAACGATTTTATCGTCCGAGCTACTGCTTTGGCTCTGAAAGAGCACCCTCACGTCAATAGCGGCTTCAATAGCGTTACCCAATCGATCATCCTCTTCAAAACCATCGATATCTCGATCGCTGTCACGATTGGTGGGGGGCTCATTACCCCAATTGTGCGACACGCCGACTATAAGAATCTCGGAGAAATCTCCGCTGAAGTGAGAGATCTAGCCGTTCGGGCAAAAGAGGGAAAGCTGCAACTTGAAGAATACAAAGGCGGATCGTTTACGATCTCGAATTTAGGAATGTTTGGAGTGTCGGACTTCGTGGCTGTCATTAACCCACCGCAATCTGCGATCTTGGCGGTAGCGGGGATCGAGGAATGTGTTCGCTTCAAGAACGGCATTGCTGTAGCTGGAAGGAAGCTGAATTTGACGCTTTCCGCGGATCACCGCGTCGTCGATGGCTCAGACGCGGCGAAATTCATCAAGACTCTCCAGAAGTTTCTGGAGAATCCCGCAGTCCTGCTCATTTAGGATTCAGATTCTGTTCTTTTTGCAAGTTGCTTATGCATGAAGTTTGGCAAGGCGAATGCTGCTTTATGCACTTCCGGCGTGTAGTAGAATAAATCCACGTTTAATTTAGAAAGACGCTCTCTAAGCACCGCTTCTGAGATTCTGTATTTCTTATCGGAGGCCCAGCCAAAAGCCATGTGTCCCCCTGCATAGGTCGGAACGGGTGCGATGTAGAACGTCACGTGTTTGAAATGGGGCTTTCGATGCTTGGCTGTCAGAGCAAGCTCCGTATGCTGTAGGAAAGGGACGCCGTTTTGATTGACGAAGATCCCGCTTTTATTCAAAAGCTTCTTGCAATCCCCATAAAATTCTCTCGTGAAAAGAACTGCACCTGGACCGACCGGGTCCGTTGAATCGCAGATGATGATATCGAATGTTTCTTTGCATTCTTTGACGAAGATCGACGCGTCTTGGATGACGACGCTAGCTCTTGGGTTATCGAATGCTCCATCGGAAATATGGGGCAAATATTGCTTGGAGAGGTCGATGACCGACTGGTCGATTTCGACGAGTGCGATTCGCTCGATAGTTGGGTGTTTTAGAACTTCGCGCAAAATGCCTCCGTCTCCGCCGCCGATGATGAGGACGGTTTGAGGTTTGTCGTGGGTAAGAAGGGGGACGTGGACCATCATTTCGTGATAGATCGCTTCATCGGCCTGAGTGTTTTGAATAACGCCGTCAAGAGCTAAGACCTTTCCGAACAAGGGGTTTTGGAAGATTACTAGATCCTGATGGTCCGTTTTTTGCTGAAATAGGATCTCTGACTTGGTGAACCATTGCCCCCAATCGGAATAGAGAATTTCTTGGTACTGAGTCGGTTCTGTTTTCAGTTCAGCTTGCAGGGACAATGCAAGTAGAGAAATTGCTGCGAGATGTTTCAACATATAATTACCTCCAATTAGGGAGGATAAAATATATTACATGTTGTTGATTTTTTGCAATGCTATAACCAGCGATTGCGGCGGAAGA
>CAZFWE010000258.1:0-2406 GCA_964522685.1 uncultured bacterium
CACTAATTTTGAGTCCAAGCTGATTTAATTTTTCTTCATCTGCGTTTTGAGTCTCTTGGATTAGTTTGCATTGCTCCTCGGTAGCGCGTTGTTTCTCGCAACCTTCCTGATGCAATACACACACTAGATTGTCGAGATCAATGCGACTGCTTGTTTCAGGAAATCCGCAAAAATCATGACATTTCATATAATGCAAAGCAAGATCAGATACAGTCACGGATAAGTCTACTTTGCGATTTGTTATTTTATAAATAAAGTTATCTTGCTTTTCCTTGTTACACAATGTACATTCCATACAAGATCTAGCGTGTTTAGAATATCCAATTCTTAGCTTATGCTGATTCGAAGAATTTGGGAATCTAATAATTCCTTCTACGGATTCTGCTAAAACACTAATTTTGAGTCCAAGCTGATTTAATTTTTCTTCATCTGCGTTTTGAGTCTCGTGGATTATTTTGAGTTGCTCCTCGGTAGCAGTTGGAGGAGAAGTAGGTGAAGGCTCCCAAGAAGGCCAGTTAGTTACATATGGAAGAGTTGATTCAGCCCAAAGGATCAATGAGGATCGAGTGTTCATTTTTATGTCCTGTAAGTTGGTTTATGGAGTTAACGGGGAAAAATTTTACTTTACTTCAAGCAATAATATCCACTCAAAAAGGTCTCGGTGGTAAATTTTACCGCTTTATGCGAGGATTTAGAGAAAACCCTGGAGAGATATGAATCCTCGTACGAAAATCATTTGCACGATAGGTCCCGCAGTCTCCAGCTTTGATAAAATAGTGGCGCTTATTGAAGCGGGGATGGGCGTTGCACGCCTCAATTTTAGCCACGGCACTTACGAAGAACACGAACGCAATATCCAAAATTTAAAAAAAGCCCGTGAGATAATGGGCCGGCCTCTCGCGATTATGCTCGATACACAGGGGCCTGAAATTCGGATCGGCAAACTCCTCGGCGACGCCCTCTCCTTGAGTCCAAAGCAACGCCTCAAGCTAGCTGTTAAAGGGGATGGGATTGAGACGATCCCCTTCAATTCACTAGAGGTGATCGAGGTTCTTACACCGGGGACAAAAATCTTGTTCGATGATGGCTATATCCTTGCAGAAGTCATTGAAAAAGAAGCTCATGGTGTTGTGATAGAAATTCAAAACAGCGGCATTTTGAAGAGCGGTAAAAAAATGAATGTCCCGGGAATCCATCTCCCCCTCCCGGCGATGAGCTCAAAAGATATCGAAGATCTTCGGTTCGGCTGCAAACATGACATCGATTATGTAGCGGCTTCCTTTATCTGCTCTTCCCATCATGTCCTTGCAATCAAAGAACTCTTGGCCAAAGAAGGAAAGTCGAATATTCTCGTTATCGCAAAGATTGAAAGCGCCCAGGGCGTCGGTCATTTCGATAGCATCGTTCAAGTCGCTGATGGGATCATGATCGCGCGCGGCGATCTAGGCGTCGAACTCGATTTGGAGGAAGTGCCGAAATTGCAGAAAATGATGATTCGGCGATGCTACCAGGCTTGCAAGCCATCGATTACAGCGACTCAGATGCTCGAATCAATGATCACCAACCCCCGTCCGACGAGGGCTGAGGCTTCCGATGTCGCGAATGCAATTTACGACAGCACCTCTTGTATCATGCTTTCCGGAGAGACCGCTGTTGGTAAGCACCCCATTGAGGCAGTCCAACGGATGAGGAGCATTGCAACTGTTGCCGAGGCCGATTTTAATTTTGTATCATTTTTCGAAGAACATTCGAAACGTGATTATCACGACGTCTCTTCAGCCGTGGCTCTGGCTGCAGTCAAAACCGCCTATAGCGCTAACGCGAAAGCGATTTTCGCCTTTACCACGAGTGGCATGACAGCTCGTTTCGTCTCCCGGCTCCGTCCCGAAATGCCAATCGTCGCAGTCACTTCGAGTAAGGCTGTTTATCACCAAATGGCCCTTAACTGGGGCGTTGTTCCAGTTCTTCTCGAAGGGTGTCAAAATGCAAAACAGGCTTTTTCGGCGGCTAGTTCGTTCGCCTTGGCGCAGGGCCTCATCTCTTTCGGCGACCTGGTCGTCGTGACGGCTGGAGCTCCGTTCGGTAAGAAAGGCTCGACGAATATGATGATGGTCGAAAACATCGGCGAAGTTCTTGTTCGTGGACACAAAGGATTTGGCCCAAAAGTAAACGGCAAGATTTCACTCGTTCTCTCCCCGGAAGGAAAGAGTCCCGATGAACTCGAGGGACGCCTGGTCGTCATCCCCCACTGTGATACTACTTTTCTTCCTGTCCTTAAATCCGCTGCGGGCGTAATCCTACAAAACTACATCGGCGATATCGCTTCGGAAAAGTACGCCGCGCTCGTCGCCAAAACATTTGACATCTCTGTGATGACACGCGCTGATGGCGCAATGACTATTCTCA
>CAZFWE010000259.1:0-2368 GCA_964522685.1 uncultured bacterium
AACTCCTCTCGGAAGCGCAAGGTCCTCTCCAGAAAACCTGGGAGCGGCTGCAATCTTTTTTTGCCTGATTTAAATAATCCTTGGGAATAAATCGCTTGGCGTGTTAAAGTCGTTCTTTCTTAGATATCGCGGGGTGGAGCAGTGGTTAGCTCGTTGGGCTCATAACCCAAAGGCCGTAGGTTCGAGTCCTACCCCCGCTAATTTTCTTGGCGGTATAGCTCAGCTGGTTAGAGCAGCAGAATCATAATCTGCGGGTCGCTGGTTCAAATCCGGCTGCCGTCATTGTTTCAATGACGGTAGAAGAAGCCTCTTGCATGGCTTCTGTCCGAATTTGAAGTGAGTAACGGCGTTTTTTCACTTCGCAAAAACCATCGAAAAACGGCTCTAAGGGATACTCTTTGCACTTCTAAAAGAAATTCCAGCAGCCCTCAATCTCATTTCCAATCACTTACATCGTCAATCTTAAAGCCATTTTTACCTCTCAAAGAGGGGGTTGATTTAAAAAAAAGTCTTCTTTATCCTCTGCGGCAAAAACTAAAGGAGATAATTCTATGGCTGCGGCCGTTGAAAGAAATGCCCCTTTGCCGCGCTTTGAGATCGAAGAAGATTCAGTCCTTTGTAAGGCGCTCTCTTGCATTCCTTTGTTAGGAGCGATTCCAGCGCTTATTCAATTCTCAAGCTTGAGCGATAAAATCAATCAAGAAGTCGTCCGTCCAGGAGGAATTCGTCGGTGCATTGAATTGCGTAAGGTGAGGAATGATTATATGCAGGCGAGCATTGTGAATGGACTCCTCTCGGTCGCCATCGCCGGTTCTTTGCTTTATTTTGGCATCTTTATCATGATCGGAGCACAGCTTCTTTCAGTGGGGATTACATGTACAACGGGAGCTTTGTATGCTATTTATGCAACCAAGGAGCATCTCAAAGAACCCCAACCAATGATGAGAAAACAAGAAGATCTGGATAGAGAAATAGAAGTTCTTTCAAGACAAAAAGAATATCTAAAAGAACAAATGGAAGGTGACCTGAGAATGGAAGAAAATCTGAAGCAAGTAGAAAAAGCTTTGAAGAGACAACAAGTAAATCTATTGGTAGAATTCGGTCACATCTATTAATCTCCTGCTCTGCACCGCGAAGACCCAATGGGCCCTCTTGTTTCTGCAGTTTCCTCGGCTTATCTTTCGGCTATGATCTAACGTCTTTCAGAGCTCTTCCTTTCATTTGGTTATATCTCGCTAGCATCGATTATATCATCTATTTGAGCCTCAGGTTAATAATCCGCCATGAGATTTCGTAGTCATCTTAACGTGTTAGCTTTGTCCATATTACAGCCATAAGGATGGTCATGGATCGGTCATAGGTGGTATAATCGGCGCTAGCGAGGCGTAGCCAGACAAATGGAAGCGCTCTGAAAGAGGTTGGACTATAAGCTGAAAGCTATGAGCTTAGGAGATTTTTCGGGCTCGCCATTTACCGGAATCGTCGACTGTGAAGTGAACGGGAACGCAATTGTCGATCGACCATTCGTGTTCGACTCCCATCAAGCAGCATGTGGCCCAGTGTACCCCGCCGTGTGCGATGATGAGAACAGGGCCTGGCTGCAAGATCGCTAGGTTAATTCCTTTTGCCACCCGGTACATAAAACTTAAAACTGGATCGACGGCGCGGCCATGGGCACTGGGCCCGAGGCTAATCATCATCTCCCAGATATTGGTTGTGCATTCAGCCAAATCTTCGATCTCATGGTGGACTGCATTGAGCCGGGAAGCAATGATGTTCTTAGTCTCTTTGACTCGTTGCAGAGGGCTGTAGCAGATTGTTTTAATGGGCAGCGTTGCAATGAGAGGCTCAATGCATTCCGCTTGGCTGCGGCCGGTGTCATTGAGGGAGATATGATGCGGATGATCTTCTTTGGTTCCCGATGCATTATAATCGGTTTGTCCATGTCGGATGAAGTAAAATTCTTTTTTCAAAATCATGATTGCCAACCCCATTCTGAGTAAAATTCGCCTTTTTCTATTGATCGGAGAGCAGATGCTACATAGTCCATCGTATTCGACGGGAGAGAAGAGAGTGGGAATAATTCGAGCTGGGCGCATTTTTTAGGTTCTTTGTTGACCGCGCTGCCGTTCCAAGAAATGCATTCAAAAAATACATCCATATTGAGCCTGTCGGGTGATTGCCGGTGCATGATATGAACGGTTTTAAGTTGTGAAGGAAGTAGCGTCAGGCCAGCCTCTTCCAAGGCTTCGCGGATTATGCCGCTTGTGGCGGATTCTCCATCTTCGACATGTCCTGCGACAAGACTCCATTGTCCATCGCAGTAGCCGGTATTTTGCCGCAGGAGAAGGAGGACTTGTTCCTTCTG
>CAZFWE010000260.1:0-2364 GCA_964522685.1 uncultured bacterium
TGGAGAAGCTCTCAGAAACCTTCCACGAAGGCAAGATGCTGCATGAAGGCCTTTCGCTTTGCTTGTTGGGAACTCCGAATGTGGGCAAGTCATCTTTGATGAACGCGCTTTTGGGGAAAGAACGAGCAATCGTAACCGAAATCGCGGGAACAACGCGCGATCTACTGGAAGAAGACCTGCGCCTGTCAGGCCTCCATTTCCGGCTCATCGACACAGCCGGAGTCCGCAAAACGGCCGAGATCGTAGAGCAAGAAGGAATCCGCCGCACCAAGCGCGCTATGCTTGAGGCCGATCTAATCTTGCTCCTCCTCGACGCGAGCCGCCCTCTCCAAAAAGAAGATCTGGAACTCTTGGAAACAGCGCCGAAAGAAAAAACGATCGTAGTATGGAACAAGATCGACTTAGCAAGACCTTCTGAATGCATTGAGGGAATCTCTATTTCCGCAAGAGAGGGGCTCGGGTTGGACTCCTTGAGGAATGCGATCGATCGCTACATTTGGCGCTCGGGCCCCCCGAGCAAAGACGAAGTGGCGATCACGAAGCTGAGGCATAAACAGGCCCTCGAACAGGCTATTGCCTCCTTGCAGATGGTAATCGAAGGGCTTTCCAGTCGAATTTCGGCCGAATTCGTAGCCTCGGACATGCGAAACGCGCTCAACGAACTGGGAACGATCATTGGCACAAATGTAACCGAAGATATACTCTCTTCTATTTTCTCTCAATTTTGCCTTGGGAAATAACACGAAATATTTCACAATCCAATTCTTTCAGAGAAAGCATGACATTAGACAATTTTGACAGTGACGAGGCAAAAAAATTCTTGCTTGAAAGAGAGGAGAAAGAAAAGCAAGAAAAAGAGAAGATCCGAAAAAAGCTATTGCAAAAGGTGATCTCGCTCTTGGAAGAAGAGTTTAGAGGAACTTCTGTCGAAGTTTTTTTGATTGGATCTATTCTGCGCCCGTTTAGCTTTACTTCCAAGTCCGATGTCGATATCGTATTGAAGAATTATAAAGACGATCGCTTCGATTTTTGGACAAAAATGGAAGCGAAAATTGGAAGAGCTGTGGAGATTATTCCGTTTGAGACGTCGCCATTTCAAGGATTTATTTTGGAAAATGGCTTAAAGGTGCTTTAAGAAATGGAAACGTATGCACTCCTTTTGGGGTATTTTGACAAACAAATTGTTATTATAACAAAGATTTACAATGAGATTACAGCCGTTGATTTATCCATTTATGACAAACGGTTTCTATTCGCTCTAAGAACGCAGCAATTTTATACTGGAATCGAAGATCTCTTTAAGCAGATTGCAAAAGCATTTGAAAACCATATTGAGAATATGAGCAATTTCCATAAGGAAATACTCATTCGAATGAATACTGAAGTCCCCCAAATTAGACCTGTTGTAATCTCGAAGTCGAGCTTGGTTCTTTTAGATAAAGTGAGAGCTTTTCGCCATTTCATTCGCCACGCTTATGATTGCGAATTCGACGAGCATGAATTGCAACTCCTTCAAGATAAATTAGTCAAAGAATACAAAGATGTCGAAAAAGATTTACAAAACTTCCGCTCTTACATCAAAGAATTAGCAATCTCTTGAACAAGAAAGAAAAAGCGGCGCTCATTGCAAAAATTCTCGATCGTGAATTTCCCTATCCAGAAATTCCCCTCAAACACAAAGACGCATATACTCTGCTGATCGCGGTGCTTTTATCTGCGCAATGCACTGATGTGAGAGTCAATCTGGTGACGCCGAAACTCTTCGCTCTAGCCGATACGCCGCAGAAAATGATCGTGCTTGATCTGACCCAGATCGAAGAAACCATCCGCTCTTGCGGGCTGTTTAAAACAAAAGCGAAAGCGATTTGGAATCTTTCGAAAAATTTGATCGAGCACCATCATAGCTGCGTTCCCAAGAGTTTTGCCGCATTGGAAGAGTTGCCCGGCGTGGGCCATAAAACCGCCTCCGTCGTAATGGCGCAAGCATTCCATGAACCGGCATTTCCCGTAGATACCCATATCCACCGCTGCGCGAATCGATGGGGCCTAAGCTCCGGCAAGTCTGTAGAACAAACAGAACGGGATTTAAAAAAGTGTTTTCCGAAATCGACTTGGAACAAGGTTCATTTGCAAATCATCTATTTCGCTAGAAAATTTTGTCCGGCAAGGAGCCACGATAAAGACACATGTCCCATCTGCAAAGAATTTTAGTAGGCTTCTTGCGGCTTAGCTGGTTCGTAAGTCCATTTGTACTTACACCTGCAGCAGTCGATCAATTCATAGGTTCTTTCTTTAATGAAGTGGAAGAGGCAGCTCAACCCGAAAAATGTCCATAAAGCGACGCCCACGGTAAGCCCAGTCACA
>CAZFWE010000261.1:0-2345 GCA_964522685.1 uncultured bacterium
TGGCCTGGGAGAAATCCCTAGAAGCCTTCGCCTTTAGGCGAGGGAGCAGTCACGTTTTTCACGGGGATTTTGTTTTCGTACTCAAAAATATCTTCCAAAGAGGCTTGTGTTCCTTCGATTTGGGAGCTGAGAAGCGCTTCTTTACGGACCTACATGGCGATAATGTGGTTTAGATTCGGTGCTAAATAGCCCATGGCGTCTAGTGTTCCGATGGCGATGTTGGCGTCGGTGAGGAGGTTCTGTATTTCTTCTTCTATCCGGATGGGAGGCTCGGGAGGAAGGTTGGTTGGAATAAATGCTTTATAGTGGTTGGGCTGTGGAATGTATCTGCCGCTTCTCATGTCGGGCTCCTTATTCAAGCATTCGAGAATAACGTCTTGAAAAATCGAGCGTTATTCAAGTCTTCTTTAATAGCAGCAAGGGACATTGGTGGGATAGCAAAGTTCAAAAACTGCCAATTCAAAACAATCTTTAACAGCCAAAATTACGCTGCAAGTTTCTGATTATTAGGTTGATGTGTGTTGGTAGGGGCGGGGTTGCAGATCTCGGGCGCTCGAGTGTTTTGCGCCATGTTGGTTATATTTTTTCAAGGATTCAAAGTAAAGCGCTTTAGCGCGACTCTTGCAGGCTTTTGACAAAAACGGTGCGGCTTGGTAGTTGGAAAGGATGCACAGCTTTTTGTTCGTTTTCTTACTTCTCGCTAGCGGTTGCCAGAATTTGACGAAATGGCCGAATCCAGCTCCGGCAAGTCAAGTCTACAGTTATCCTTTGCAGGATCAGCAGTATGTGATTCTTGTCGTGGAGGATGATGGTGTGGACGAGGAAAGGGCGAAAAAAGCAGCTATGCAAAAGGCGGCTCAAGTTAGCCTCGACAACGGATACCGCTATTTTTCCATCCTTTCCGAAAAAACCATTGAAGTCGTAAAACTTTCAGGGGGAAAAACGTCTCAAGTGCCCGGGAATCTGTATCAAGAAAAGATCATAGAAAAAGATTTCAGCAAAAAGGCGCTTGAACAAGACTCGTCCTTTCCCAGCGGCACCTATCCGGCATATCGCCTGGAAATCGAATGTTATCCGAAAAAGCCGATGATGAAAAAATCGTATGATGCCAAGCAGTTTGCGGTTCTATGGATGCTTGAGCCTGGTCTCAAAGCTCTACCGCCCAGCAAAATCGCGCTTTAGGGCATTTTATGACTGGCTTCAGCTAAAAATATTCCTTTCATATTCGAATTCAAGACTTAAGTCGCTGATCATAAGAGGTGATTGCTCGATATAGTTATATACTGGAAAAATCATGATATATTCATATATCGATTTTTGCTACGATGTGAGCAAAAGGAGACGTCTTATGGATCGCCGGTGTTTTAAATGTGGGCTTCCAGTGGAACTAAATTCCTCTTATGAAGGGCTTCATTCGCACTGTTTTTGTGCCTGGTTTCAAGTGGGGACGCCTGAACCTTTCAAAGATCTAGTAGCTCGCTCAGAGAATAGATCCGGCGATTGGTCAGCAATTACTTCGAGTTTCTTCCATGGAAAATTCCGAAAATATTCGGCTCAATTAGGTGTCAAAAGCTATTTGTTAAAAGTGCAGCAGTCAGAAGTCCCTGAACTCCCTGCTACTGAATATCTTTGCAACCAAATAGCCCGCTCTCTTTCTCTAGTAGTCCCAAATCATTATTTTATCCGTTTTCAAAATGAATTAGATACTTTTGTCTGTGAAAATTTCATGCAGGATTTTCCTGGCTGCAACTTAATTCACATATATCGTTGTTTAGAAAGCCCTGATGAATTTAGTTGTGCCGGATTGCTTCGAGTTTTAGAAAAAGAAGTAAAAAAATTCGAAGACATTCAAAGTTTTGTAAAACTTTGTCTTTTTGATTCTTTGATAGGAAATCATGATCGGCATGGAAGAAATTTAGGGTTGATTCAATCTGGGAAAGAACTTCGGCTAGCGCCGTTCTATGACAATCCATCTTATTTAGCCATGGAAGATCCTCTTCTTTTAGGAGCTTATCATGAGCCTCGGGGAGCTATCGCTACAAAGGATACAAAAGAGCCGACAATCCGAGATTATGCAAAAGAATGGATTCGTTTAGGTCTTGGGGAGCCCGTAAAGGAATTTAGGCAATTAATTAGTGTAGATAATATTGAAAATATAATTAACGCCAGTTTTATATCATCAAAGCGACAGCAAGCTTTTTTTAAGCTCATCAAACGCCGTTGCGAGGAGCTCATCGATGCCACTCAGGGATTTTAATCAAATTGGCGGCGTGCTTGTTTTCTTAGAGCGTAGGAAAAAACGGCAGTTTGTTGGGTCCTTGACTAAACGGGGAAAACTTTTTCAT
>CAZFWE010000262.1:0-2303 GCA_964522685.1 uncultured bacterium
AAGTTGGTTTTTTTTTTTTTTTTTTTGGCAGCAAATTTTTGCTCCTTACTCGCGCCTTGCCTCGTGGCAATGGTTGCTCCCTCCGGAGGCAAAAATTTGCGCCGCTTCCTTGCCAAATTCCCAACTTTTGAGTTCATTTGTGTATAGGAGATAAAACAATGAGAAAAACAATTTCTATCATCACTGCCGTTGGGCTCTTATTCACCGCTCCTGTTTTCGGACAGGATGACACCGCTGATGACCAGGAAGACGAGGCTGTCATGCCTCCCCCGCCAAAACCACTGAATAAAAGCGAACTCCAAAACTGGCTCTTCGCAGGAGGGTCTTTGGTCACAGCGGCCTTAGCAATCGTTCTAGTCGCCTGGAATCCTGGTTCTCCACCACCGGCTAGCCAAAGAATTTTGCCCGATTAATTAAATATAACGAGACTGGTACGCTTGAACCGACTTTTTAAACACCCTCTACGACGAAAAAAATATTTGCGCCTTTGCGCCTTTGTGTTTTTATTCACCGCTGGAGGTTGCTCAAACACCCCTGATTTCTGGCACACCGACGCGATCTCGACGGGAAACCCTCATTACGACTCTTCCCGCCTTATTTATGATTCCCCTCTTTCCCACCTCAAACTAGAATTTTTAAAAACCGAAAAAAACACGACCGCCTATCTCTTTTTAGACCAGTTCCGATTTACTCCAAACTCGCCCGGTTCCCGTTCTACCGAAGTCTTTTTTACGATTGGAGAAACGATCCTCAAAGAATCAATCTACTTGCGCGAAGGTCGGATGCGCCTTAAACTATCTCCAGAGCTTACAGAGCAGATTATCTTCGCCTTACAAGAAGAGAAGGAAATCGCTATTGTAGCCAATGAGTTAAAAGAAACAATCGACCCAAGCTCCTTTCAGATGGCGTTTGCCAAGTTCTTGAAAGGATCTGAGCCGTTGAATTTTATAAAAGGGCCCCTTGAATGAACCAATTAGACCAGCTCAAGAAAATGACCACCGTCGTAGCAGACTCGGGCGACTTTGAATCGATCAAAGCCTACAGCCCTACCGATTCAACAACAAATCCCTCCCTCATCTACGCCGCTAGCCAATTGGCCCAGCACAAACATCTTCTAGAAGAAGCCATCCGCTCCGGCAAAGCGCAAAGCGGTGATACTCTACAAAACATCCTCGACCAAGTGTTCGTCAACTTCGGGCTTGAAATCCTCAAACTCATCCCCGGTCGAGTCTCGACCGAGGTAGATGCGCGACTCTCTTTTGACGTCGAGGGAAGCATTGCTAAAGCAAAACACCTCATTAGCCTTTATGAATCAGCCGGCATTGACCGGGAACGGATCCTGATCAAACTCGCCTCCACCTGGGAAGGCATCGTTGCGGCCAAGCAATTAGAAAAAGAAGGGATCCATTGCAACATGACTCTACTCTTCAGCCTCGGCCAAGCGATCGCCTGCGCCGAAGCGAAAGCGACTCTCATCTCTCCATTTGTAGGCCGGATTCTCGACTGGTACAAAAAAGCAGAAAATGTCGCCTCGTACCCTCCGGCAGAAGACCCCGGCGTAAAATCGGTCACCGAAATCTACCACTACTATAAGAAATTCGGCTATAAAACTGTCGTGATGGGAGCTTCGTTTCGCAATAAAGAAGAGATCTTAGAACTAGCAGGCTGCGACCTTCTCACCATCGCGCCAACGCTTCTCGAAGAGCTCAAACAAAGTGACGCACCGGTCCCTCCCAAGCTCGATCCCCATAAAATTCCCACCAATCTCCATAAAATCTCGGTCGATGAAAAGGCGTTTCGCTACCTTCTCAACGAAAATGCCATGGCGACTGAAAAACTGTCCGAAGGGATCCGCAACTTCGCTAAAGACATCGTCAAACTCGAAGTCTATATCCAAAAGCTGATGAGCTAGCTATCTTCATTGCGATTATAGGGCACAACCTGGTGCAAAAGCCAGGTCGATTTCTACTAGAACTTTATAACCCTTGAATACATATAAAAGATTGATTTAACAATCTCGATTCTTGAATTATTTGTAATTATTTTATTTAATTAAAAAAATGCCATTCATTATAAATATTAACATACTTCTATCCGAACATTTTGTAAATATTTGCAAATAATTTTCCGCTTAAAGTATAATTTTCCTTGAAAAAGGAGAATGGACCATGGTCCAACCAGCTGCATTGCAACCCATAGCCCAGCAAGCTCAGACTTATATCGGCCCCGAAGAAACTACGCTGCGCAAGAATATTCTTGAAAAAGTGGCCATCTTCGGCATCCTTCTCGGATCTGGATTGCTC
>CAZFWE010000263.1:0-2273 GCA_964522685.1 uncultured bacterium
TTGGCTATGGGCTCGATTACAAAGAGCTATACCGCGGTCTTCCCGGCATCTATGCTTTTGAGCATGAACCTAAATGAAAGGGATCATACTTGCTGGGGGAAGTGGGACGAGGCTCTATCCCGCTACGTTAGCCATTTGCAAGCAGCTTTTGCCGATTTTCGATAAACCGATGATTTATTATCCACTCTCCGTTTTGATGCTGGCGGGGATCCGAGATATTCTCATCATCTCTACCCCAGAAGATATTCCTCGCTTTGAAAAACTCTTTGGCGGGGGGACCGATCTGGGACTTCGCCTTTCATATGCCGTTCAGCCGAACCCGGGTGGACTTGCGCAAGCATTCATCGTCGGCCAAACATTCATCGGGAATGAGCCAGTCGCTTTAATCCTTGGCGACAACATCTTCTATGGCCACGATTTTTCCGAATATTTACGAGCAGGAACGCAGATCAAAACCGGCGGGATGATCTTTGGCTATCAAGTCAAAGATCCGCAGCGCTACGGCGTCGTGCAATTTGACGCTTCGATGCGCGTCCTCGGCATCGAAGAAAAACCGGCCGCGCCCAAATCTTCCTTTGCAGTACCTGGTCTTTATTTTTATGGTCCCGAAGTGGTTCAAATCGCAAAGGAGCTAATGCCCTCCCCTCGCGGAGAGCTTGAAATTACCGATATCAATCTCAAGTATCTTGAGCGGAATCAGCTCACCGTTCGCCTTCTGGGACGCGGTCACGCCTGGCTGGATACGGGAACTTTTGATGCATTCCAAAAGGCTTCTGCATTTGTCCAAGCGATCCAAGAGAGGCAGGGTTTTAAGATCTCCTGCATCGAGGAAGTCGCCTATCGGATGGGGTGGATTGATCGAAATCAGATCTTGCGCCATTCGGAGCGCTACGCCAATAATGAATATGGAGAGTATCTTCGCTCCATCGTTGAAAACGCTAAATGAAGAGCGCATCGGCCAAACCCCTCGTTTTGCTCTAGATGATCAAGCATCAACGAAATAGCCATGCCCATTTTTTTTAACGAACTGGAAAAGATATCCTTTCTCGACTAACGCATCGATAGTTCGCTGGATCCAGTACATATCGTCTTGAACCATGTAGAAACTTGGTAGGTGATGTATGCCAAGCCCGATATATTTACGTAATAGCCCATGATTTGTACTTAGGTGGATTTCTCTTTTAGCCTTTAAAGACATATTAGCATCGGCATTTTTTTGAATGTTGCGATTGATTTCTTTAACAACATCTTGAGCGACTTGTCTTAAACTCGCAGTGCCCGGAATCAGAATATCATTTTTACGATCATATTCTTCAATAGGACCTTCTTCATTTAAATCTAATCCGAGCGTATCGAGATCGACTTCGATTGGCTTGCTGGGATTATTCAATAGGTCATGATTCCGGTAATATTCGAGGCGTTGGCGCTCTACATCAAGTTGTTCCATTCTTTTTGCTTTAAGTCGGATGGAATATTCCCGGTCTATAATCCCTTGATGGATTGCTTTTTCTAGCACTGCATCGATTTGGTTTTCAGAAAAGAGGCAACCGACTAGGCCAACGCTAGTATTTCCAGACCCTTTGATTCCCTCTTCTGGTCTTTCCATATGTTCAAGATCAATGAGACCGATCCGACGATCGCCTTGAAAGTCTAAAGCATCGTCAAGAATGGGTATATTTCTCCATGTGACGTCGTTAAAACCTGTATGAGCAATAAAAGTAGTCAGCTGAAGAACAGATTGGCCAAGATCTTCGGCCAGGTCTCTATATAATTCTTCCTGGACGCTATCTGCACGAATATCTAGCCATTCCTCGGCAATCACGGGATAGGAGGTTCCTTGATTGTCCCTTATATCGAATAGTTCCGCGTTAGGAATTTTTAAGAGTCCCAGTTGGTGAACTCGGCAAACCTCTTGTCCTTTGCGGATATTTGCAAAGCGGTTTCGAATTTGTTCAGGTCCGTTCATCCATTTACCATTTATGAGTAAACTGCCATTGATCGATGGATTGATTTTAAAAACCATATCCGGAGAGTCTATATGGCGAAAAACGTGAGTTCCCTTTTTAGAAATCCATTGAATTTGTTCGTGATCTTCACCTTTTATGATGCTTGTTGCCAGCGTATTGATTTTTTCTACTAAGGCTGGATCGATGGCAAGAGGTGTAACTAGCCCAATTTGATCCTCTGTTGTTGTTTTAACGACCATGGTTGGATCGATGGCAGGGGAGTCATCTAATTTTGTTTCCTTAGAATTTACCTGCTCGTTTTTATCG
>CAZFWE010000264.1:0-2202 GCA_964522685.1 uncultured bacterium
CGCGGGCGGTTGGGACTCTCATAACGGATCGGGCGTTTTTTGGGGGGCAGGTCAGGCTCCTTGCGGGCTCTTGTAGGCCCCGCCCCTTGGCCCCTTGCAGGCCCGGCCCTGCAGGCTCCTTGCAGGCTCGGCCTATTATTCTTGTCTTTCATTTTCTGAAATCTTTCGCAAGGCTGAATGTAATTCATTGGCCTTATCTTGAACAGCTTTAGTTTGTTCTGGCGTTAGTCTTGGGATCAAAAAATCAGCCATCGTATATTCATTTAATGGCTTTCGATCCAATCCATTTTGCGCCCGTCTTCCATCCTCTAATAGAGTCCGCAATGCCGATTCGAGTCTTGCTTTAGTAACACCGTCGGCAATGGCTATGTTAAACATAAATTTAGCAGCTGCAAGCGAATCAATCGCATCTAACACAATGATCATATGATCAATTTTCCTTGGTAGAAAATCATCAATTGGCACTTTCCCGATTAGCATATCTTCTGAAATAGATGTCTCCACTTCAGCAATTTCACTATTTATAAGATAGCAAAGAGCAAACATCCTTGTTCCTGTAGTTGGCCCATATTTACTCATTAATTGATCACATTGGCCATATATACGATGCCTAGCATTTAGTGCAAACGCACCGTCCTTGATAATTTCATCTTTGTCCTCTTGAGTTTTTATGACGGCACCCGCATAAGCATCTATTGCAATTTGATCAATTTCTTTTGAAAAAGGGATTCTTTTTTCTTTTCCAAAGACATCGAAGCTCCACCGGTCAACTTCATGAAGCAAAAAATACATCATTTCAAAGCCTGCAACAAAGGCATCTTCACTGTTTTTAGTTTCCGCATACGCTTTAACTTGATACTGTAATGATTGGATAACAATTGCATGGGCAATGTAATATTGGCTATGAACTTTTTCGATCTGTTTTTTGGGTCCAAAAGCAGACGCAAGGGAGGAGAATAAACCGGCCATGAATAGCTCCCAAAATGAGGATGTTGGAGGATGGTTGGGATGGTTGGGGGCCAGACCCTGTACGGATCCCTGTACGGATCCTTGCGGGCCCGAAGAGTCTCTTATTTTAGACCTTTAATTTTTTCCATTAGTTTTTTAGAGGATGCGGCATCTTTATTTTTAAAACGTTTATATACGGCATATAAAAACCAGACAAGCACAAGAATAAAAGAAATACAAAATAAAACGGAGCGAATAATATCGATGACTGGAACTTCTTTCCCGTCTATTTTTAATGCAGAATCGCACCCTGATCTTAGAATGGCATGTACTATGGTATATATGTTTGTGGTAAAAATGGTCGTGATAATTGTTATCATTACACCAAATGGGACTTGCCAATTTTGAGAGGCTGAATACGCTCGTTCATATTCTCCAACATATCGTTCCAGTTTATCCTCAGTTGTTTTAATTTGGACAGAAGAGATGTCGCCACAGACGGTTTTAGTTATATTGACATTGGTAAGACTATTGTTACTTAATTCGCTCATTTTGCCTCCTTTCCAATAATTATTCTATTTTGTTGGAAAAATGAAAAATGGATAACTGGCAGTTTTGATTCGCGTGAATGGAACCATAGCGATGCAATAACTTCTACTTCAGCACCATCAGCTGTAGTTGCCGTCCAAAGCGCTATTGGTTCTGTAGGCCCTCCGCCGATCGGAGAGTTTAAGTTGGTAAAAACTAATTCAGGGGTTTTTATTTCATATGTTCGTAGTTCCATTTTTTGCGTTTTTTGATCTTTGTCAGTTTCAAAAACAAGTCGAAGTTTCAATGAAGGGAAAGCCCCCATGGGAACTTCGATTTCAATTGGGCATAAACTGAATGGAACAATAGTTCCAGAAGCAATCATTACAGCGTCGCCATTTTTTGCGCAAAATACACAATTAGCTGAGTTTAGCCATGCAGGCGGAGGTGGCGGAGAATTAGTTATGGGCATATTTTTTGATGTTACAGAGGTTATTTCCAACAAAAACCCCCGCCCCACAGGGCGGGGGTTACGAAGTGTAAAACGCTTACTGGCACGCCTCACAATCCGGATTCAAAATCGAACAAACCTTAGTCACCTTCCCCTCAATCCCACTCAGATCCGGCGCCATATCCGGATTCCCCGCCTTAGCCACCGTCACCACCGGATTCACCGGCGGCAACTGCCCACTGGGCGCCGAGATCGCCGGATTGCCCGCCACCTTG
>CAZFWE010000265.1:0-2194 GCA_964522685.1 uncultured bacterium
TTTGGCCCTCGGATTGGATGGCCTGGGAGAAATCTCTAGAAGCCTTCGCCTTTAGCCGAGGGAGCAGTCACGTTCAAGACGGCCATTTTTAAATTAAACGCTATTCGCAAGGGGTACCGGAGCAGTTTTGAACTGGAGTGATATCTGTAAGAGAAAAACCGCCGGTGTTGAGGCTTTCATAATCGCAAGGGGCAATATAGCTATCTCCTGTCCCCTCTTTCGTGAAGGAATAAGCGGGCACAGATAAGCTTGTGTTGTCCCTTATGGAAAGGCAGCCGCGCATCTTGCGTTGTAAATCGCCAGTTGCACCCCACTTTCTCTTCATTCCTTTTGATTTCCCATGACGCGCTAAATTCAATTTCTGCCATGTTTAACCAGCTTCCATGTTTCGGCATATGCTGAATATCCAACTTATCCGCTATCCGTTTGGCTTCTCCTGGTTCAAAACAGTCATACAATGATGCCGGCGAGTGGGTATTTAAGTTGTTCATCACGACAGCATATTGCATGCACTTTGCAAAGTCTTCCTTGGTCCTTCTATCGGTGACTTGAACGTGTCTTTTTCCAGGAAGGCTTGGAAAAAAGTACCGAAAAAGGGAGGAAAGTCGATAAAATATTGCGTGATAGGGGGTCCATAAGCCTGACCGAAAGAAATCGATCCTGTTGGAAGAGATTGACAAATGTTTTTTTTAACTGCAAATAACGGTCCACTGAAAAAAATCAATTATACTTGAAATTAATATAAATCCAATTTAAAATAACAAAAATCAAAACAATGGATTAGAATGACTACCCATCATTTATCAATTTATAAATATAATGGATTTGGATCACCCATATTTAGAAATATCCAATTACAAGATGAACAAGAGTTCCTTCGCGCTCAGCAGCTTTGTAAAAATGATAAAAATATGGCGGGACCTTGGAAATGGTCTTTTATACCCATTCGAACGGATCAACTTTCAGACCTTCTTTTGCCTAGCTCTATTCATGGCGCTTTAAGGGCACAAGAATTCGCTCTTGATTATTCGGAAAATTTGCTTGCCGTAGTTTTATTAATTACCCTGATTTGGGATGTAGTCACTCTACCGATACGTCTTGTTACTTATCTTCCTCGCCTTTGTTACAACGCATATGCTCAACGCATGGAACACCCATTATTTCCTTATCTCAGAGAAAAAGGCTTCGCTGAATTAGTGGATATAGCGCCGCGAGTAACGTATCAGGCTGGAAATGGAGACGCAAACATGTATATCCATAAAAAGGAGCCTCAACGGGTAGATATTCATCTTTACACGCAGAGAGATATCAACGGAGAAGGGCGAGTGGTGGATCGTGCAGTTGATCTTTATCGTCTTTATCTTGCAGGAGAAGAAGTTCCTTTTGTGCCGACCCATAAATCATCCATGGAAAGGGCCGGTTTAGTACCTGGAGTACAAGTAATTCCGGAAAATGCTGCTATCAATCTTGGCCCGTTTCAAATCCCAGTATTTGAACCACGCAATTAAAGATGCTGTCAGTAAAAATCAAAAATGCTATGACGAATACACCAGATAGGACTCAGTAAGAATGCTCTCCAATTCCAATGCTTTATTTCTTGAGGAGTATCCATTTGCTTATTCATATATCTACCAGACGACTATTCACCAGTTATTCAAGCCCCAGAGCCTGAAAGGGCGTTAAGCCATTCATACTACCAATGCATAGAGTAGAAATTGTTTGATTCCATACAAAGAACTGGAATCACACAATTGTGAGTAAGATTTGGTGGGATCTTGGCATTAATCCGCTGAGCTACCTGATGAGGAATGGCCTTATCAGACACCAGGACTACAGGGCCGTTGACAGTCATAGATCCAACCTTTAAAGCTTCACCATTAGGATTAAAAATAATTCCAACCTTGCTTCCATCGATGGTAAATAATTTTTGAGTCTTAGTCGAAGAAGTAAACATACTTTCTAGCTGTCCCTCAACGCTTTGACCAAAAGTTCTTCGGCTAACAGAAGACATTCTTTGATCTTCGGAAGATAGGTTTTCTGTAGCAGTAACTCGACCAATTAATGAAGAGACTCCATATATCAGACCAAAAAACAGAGGAATTACGACTGTGAAGTAAGAAACTATTTTTAAAATCCCTAAGAGGGTGTTGATCAATTAATTTTTTAATATAACCATAAAAAAGATGTGAGCTTA
>CAZFWE010000266.1:0-2180 GCA_964522685.1 uncultured bacterium
ATAAACAGTGTTTCTCTAGCGCTTTCCATGATCAGGGAATGGTCGATGCTGAAACTCTTTTGGAGGCAAAGCAAAAGCTTTTTCGGCAAACCATTTTTATTACCGCGATCAAGCCTTACTCTCTGCATAAGGAGAAACCTTTTCTAAAAAAAGCGGATGTACTGAATTTCACGCGAGAGCTTTCTCGTCTGTTGAAAGCGGGCATTCCCCTGTATGAATCTCTCTTGGCAATGGAAGAAAAATATCGCGGAACCGCTGAGCAAAAGCTTCTTCTCGATCTTTGTGAACAAGTGAGGGCTGGTCATTCTTTTTCCTCCGCCCTTTCTTGCCATTCCAAGACTTTTGATCTCCTCTATGTGGCGATGATCGCCAATGCGGAAAAGACGGGCCGCCTCCAGGAAGCTCTCGAAGAGCTTTCCGTGCTGCTCTTGAAACAACAGCAAGTCCTTAAACAACTGATCAGCGCAACCCTTTACCCATCGATGCTCTTTAGTTTCTGTCTTTTCGTTTTAGGAGCGCTTCTTTTTTATGTTGTTCCCTCTCTCCAGGAACTTTTTGAGGGAAGAGACCTCCATCCTTTTACGAAGATTGTTTTTGCCGCGAGTATGTTTGCTCGCAAGGCCAAATATTTTATCCTCGTGGCTGTCGTTTTATTTGGGGGCTGTTTATTTGTCTTCTGGACGAAGACGAAGTGGAGGCGACTCGCCTACCAATGGATCTTGTATTTTCCATTTCTGAACAAACTTTTTTCAAAAGTAGCTCTTATCCGGTTTTTTCGCGCAGCAGCGACGCTTCTCGATGGAAGTGTGCCGATCGTTTCCGCTTTTTCACAGGCCAGGACGACAATGCGACATCCTATCTTAGAAAAAATCATTCAAAAGGCTGAAGAATCGATTTCTCAGGGGGCTCCGATCCACGAACAATTTTCAGGCCACGATCTGATTCCTCCCCTAGTTCCCCGCATGCTGGGAATTGCGGAAAAGGGGGGCAATCTTGATGGGATGATGCGGCAGATTGCAGAAATCTATGAAGAAGATTTAGAAAGGAGCCTTTCCTATTTTTCCACTGTTGCGCAGCCGATCCTCCTTCTTTTTCTTGGCGTCATCGTCGGATTTGTACTTCTTTCTGTTCTTTTGCCGCTAACCGATGTAAGCTCATTTGCAAATACATAATGGAGTCAATATGAAAACACGATTAAAAAAAAGAGCGTTAACATTGTTAGAGATCATGATCGTGATCTGTCTCATCACTCTGATCACAGGAGTTATCGGGTACAACATGAAAGGATCTCTCGATAAAGGCAAGGCATTCCGAACAGAACAAGCTAGAGACCAACTTCACGATATGCTGCTTCTAGCTCTTTCCGACGGGAAAAGGATCGATGATATTTTAGCGAATCCAAAAGAAGTTTTAATAAAACTTGGGTTGGCCAGAGATCCAGATAATCTTTTGAAAGACGGCTGGAATCAACCATTTTCCATCCGAGCGAATAGAGCGAAGACTGATTTTGTGATCATTTCGCGTCGATTAACGGACTATCAGCAGAACTTAGCGAAGAATACTTCCATACCCGACCCCGCGAATGAAGAAGAGTAGAAGCTTTACTCTTCTCGAGGTGATGCTTGGAATAGCGCTTCTTGCGATCGCATCAGGGGGTGTTTTTTTGCGCGTTCAACGGATGATCGAGAGAAAACGCTTCGATGCTGATGTAAGTCGCTTTCGGAACACCCTTGTTTTGACCAGAAGTTTAGCTATCAATACAAAAATGGACTTTCGTCTGGAGATGAATCAAACTTTGGACGGTTGGACCTCACGCGTTGTTTGCAGGGAAGACCCCGATCTCGTATATCCGATGCCTCGCTTTTCTCAACTAAAGATATTTTTTAACCAAAAACCCATTCAAGAATTAATCGTCGATTTTTACTCTAGTGGGTTTGTCGGGCCCAATGGCGTTTTAGTTTTCTCCAAAGATCCGCAAATAGGTGAATTCAAAATTCCCGAGCTCTTTTATAGACAGGAAGAGGGTTCTTTAGCGCCGCTTCATCCATCTGATCTAAAGGATCAGCGTTAAATACTAAAAGATTTACTGAGGATGAAGGTTATGGATTTTTCGGAAGTGTTTTCCTCTGTCCACGACAAAAAATGATTTGAAGAAAGAAACCCGCTACACTTATATGGAT
>CAZFWE010000267.1:0-2156 GCA_964522685.1 uncultured bacterium
GGAGGGAGGTACAGGCTCAACAAACATTCATTTTTGATGCGCTAGCCCTGGCCTTACTTTGATAGATGTAGTACAAATTGGTTGTGGCATGTGTAGTTCCGAAGAGAAAGAGCTTTTACTCCGGTAAGTTGTTGTCCGAGATGTCTTCATGGAGCTCTTTTTCGAGTTTATGCTACAATCTTGTTTGTTGAATGTACGAGGGGATGGCCCCTAAAACAGGAACGCAAGAGAGCACCTTAAAAAAGGTCGAGTCTTCCGGGATCTCGAAACGAGGTGGAGGATTATTTCTTCCAATCGGGGGCGCGGCCATAGAGTTAATTCCTTAACCTTGATTAATTTTTCCAAACAGTATGAAGTATGATTGCTTTAGAAGCAAGCTCTTCTCCGTTAACAGTTTCTAAATAAAATTTTATTTTCACAATATTTTTTTGATTATTCATAGCTAAAAACTCATTGAATTGATTTTAAATTTGTATTTTTATATGCTCTCTGCGAAAAAGGTGGTTTATGTCTTCTGAAGCAACGATGTTGATAAATGCAAGTAAAGTTTTAAATTCTTTGAAAACTGAGTCTCCACTTTATTTGGGCCCGAAATTTACCATCGAGACTGATCCGAATAAAAGGGGACAGTTTTCCCTGCTTATAGCCGCTCTTAATTCCAGAGATCCAGATTTTCAGAAGAAGATGATTGCTTTAAAAGCGATTGCGTCTCAACAAGATCCCTCCTCGCTTCCTTGCTTTGAAAAGGTAAAAACTGCCGTTTCTCCTATATTGCCAATGTCGCAATTGCCTGAACCCCAAATGCTTCAAAATGATTTGTCAGCCATTTTACTTGCCCTAGATCTTGCTGTAATTATGTTAAATATTATATGCCTTGAAAAGCTGGGAGATGATTTAACCCGAGAAGAAAATCCCCCTGGTCCCCTCCTTAAATTCGGTAAATGCGATGGCTTCAAGGTGCCTTCAACCAATTCTTCAGAATCATTTGCCCTCCTTCTCCGTTGGGCAAATTTTCGGAGACAATCAATGGAAGGAAATCAATTCTATTTGAACGTCTCTTCTGAAACGCTAGGTAAAAGTTCAGAACTTCTTCATATTAAGAAATTTAGCTTTGACCCAGAAACAAAACGATTAGCTAGTTTTATCTATTTTTCTTTTCAAATGAAGCAGATAAACGAAAGAGACAACGAACAAGCGGAAAAGCTAAAGAAATTTTCAGCGAAGGCGAATAGGAGCGCACATAAATATTTAAAAAAGTATAACTCTTCATTAATTGATGATATGGCAGCTGGCAGAATTTCCAATGAAGAGCAGATTAACAGTTTTTCTAAATTTTTATCGGATGAAAATATATATGCCGATTACAATATAAAATATAATAAACTTAAAACTCTTAGAGATAAATCTAAGAAAAAAATACAATTTACCTCCACCTATTTCCATGTAATCGATTCTCCTGGACTCCATTTTTCTAATGCGTTTCCGACTCCTCAGGAGCTGCGTACATTGGTTTTTGAAAAACTTTTGGTCGATGTTGTTGTAAAAACCTCCGATGAGCCTTTTATCCAATTTCTTCAAAAAACTTGCGGAATCAATTGCTCTTCTTACATTGCTCCCTTGGAAGAAATGCCAATCTCTCTTCCGACTTTGCCAGAGATTGACTCTTCGGCCTCTTCGGAAGCTGTCGGTCCTCAAAGTTCTCCTATTCCAAGTCTGACTCCAACGACCTTCGAACCTAACCAGATAATGGACTCCTCTTCCATCAGTGGGATATTCTATCGGCGAACCGTTCAGAAACATTTCCCCTACCATGAACGAGTCATTGAATGGTTTGATGATCCAGCAATACCCCTTTCCACGGACAAATATCGAAGCTTAAGTCCTCTATTGCAAGAGGAGATTGCCTGGAAGCATTGTTTTCCAAGACTTGTCGATTCCTTTGTCGGAACTGAATATTGCTTAGAAGGACAATGGCAAAATAAGAATGCTCTTTATTTCATCCCGGCTGAAATTGAACAAGGCGGCCGCACCTTCCGAGGAGGGTTTCAATATGCATTTCTTCCAGATGGGACTTGTTATCATCGATGCTGGGGTGAAAAAAGCAATCATGAGCTGATCGATCAATTAATGAATCAGACCATTTGGAATGAAATCGA
>CAZFWE010000268.1:0-2148 GCA_964522685.1 uncultured bacterium
TGAAGCGACCTACCTGCTGGCAATTGCTCTCTATAGCCAAGCCTTGGCCCCTCAAAAAGATCCGCAAACTCTCATCACCTTAGCCGAGCGCGCAAAACCCTACTTCGAGCATCTCTCGAAATCCGAACTCTCAGAAGAAGTCGCTGGCGCCTTTGCTCATCTCCAATGCATTCTGAAAGACTATGCAGAGGCCTCGAAAATCTACCTCGATTTAGCGGAAAAAAGCGAAATGCCTGAACAACACCTTTTCCAAGCCGCTCTGATCCAATCGAAATACGACCAAAAACTAGCCCTCCAAACATTCGACCGGCTGGCGAACTTAGGAGATCTCAAAGACGCATTGCCTTTGGAAAGAGAAGAGGGAGAGCTTTCCAAAGAAGCCGCCTATAATATGCTCGTTCTTTACTTCGAACAGAGACTCTACGAGGAAATCATCGCCGGCAAAGAAAAATTTTTCGAATCGGTCCCCTTGGAAAAACGGGGCCTTTGCTCCCTGTTCGTAGGGCAAAGCTATCTTCAATTAAAGAAATATTCGGAAGCAGCCGTCGAATTGAACACCTTTCTCGACTCCGACATCCCCGAAGACCGCGTCCGTCCAGGACTGCTCTTTCTCGTAGAAGCGGCCTATCAGTCCGAAAATTTAGACTTGCTCAACGCTGCAATCGGCCGCTTTGAAAAAAACGATCCTGAAATGCCTAAGGCGCTTTTCTGCCGTGCAATCATCTTAAAAAAACAAGAAAAAATCGAAGAGGCGACCCAGCAAATCAAATCCCTTCTTGCAACGTTTTCCACCTTTGCCGACCGAGCGCAAGCTTGGCTCGAATTGGCCAATCTCGAATCTGGAAGCAAACAATGGGAAGCTTCTCGAGAATCGGCGATTTCTTTTTTGGAAGAATTCAACAACCATGAATTTGCGCAGCACGCCTGGAGTCTTCTCTTAACTGCGTCTTCCGAACTCGGTGAGAAAGAGCAATTTATCGCTGACCTCCACGAAATGCTGCAAAAGGAAAAATTCCTCTCTGCATCAGAACGAAATGACTGGGTATTTCGTTTAGGCAAAGCCTACTTTGAAATAGGCGATATTGAAAAAACAATCGAAGTGTTGGCTCCGGCTCTCGAAAGCCATGGAAATGCGCAACTCCTCTTTGCATTTTCTCTTCGCGATGGACAAAGCAATGAACCCCATTTTTGCGTTTGGGCGGAAAAAGCACTCGCCTCGAACGCGACTCTTATCCCTATCGGACAGCAGCACATTGCTCTATTCAACTCTTACGTCAAACAAAGTAAATTCGAACCAGCGGCCGATCATCTCTATGCTGCTCTTTTGGAAAATGCCCAATTACAGCCTTCTAACTTGTTCTGGCTAGCCGATTATTTTTATTCTCGCTACGAAAAAGACCCTTCCTTTGCCAACGCGGCGGTTGAAATTCTCTCGCGACTCCCTTGGACTTCTCTGGAAGACGCCGAGCCATTCCTACTCAAACTAGCAAAACTCCACCGCAATCTAGGCCACGCCGCTAAAGCCCAAGACCTTCTAGAAGAACTCGACAAACAATACCGCGCTTCTCCGAAAACTGTTTGGACAAGCGAAAAAGAAACAAGATTCTATCTCGCTGAAATTTACCTTGCGAGCGGCTCTTTTGAAAAGGCAGAAAAGCTGTTCGATGAGCTCGCTTCTTCCAACCATTACCGCGACCGGTTTTCCGCAGCAGCCGCGCTAGAAAGCGTCCGCCTCAAACGCCCCTTCAAAGACGAGATCGCCTTTGAAAAGGCAGTAACATGCTTAAAAGATCTCGTCCTCCAAAAAAAACTCGAACAGGAACCCATCCATCTAGAAGCTGCTCTCGATTACATCGATCTAGTCAGCCAAAATGACCCTGTAAAAAAACTCTCCCTCTTGCAAAAAATAAAAGCCGATTTTGAATCTCAAGAAGATCTTCTTTCGAAAGACTACCATGCGGCGCGCACAAAATTCCCTGAACAATTCAAAATTCATCTCGCCTACATGGCCTATTTCGAGGCGAAAATCTTCTCTCTAGAAAAATCGTTGCATACAAAAGCAAAAGAGCTTTTGCTGCAAATTAAAAGCGAGGCAAAAGAGCCTCTCCTCTCCAGAGTCGAATCGCTCTTAAAGAATATTTGAATGCC
>CAZFWE010000269.1:0-2146 GCA_964522685.1 uncultured bacterium
TGCTGATGGCGGCTTTTGCCTTTTCCTTCATCACTTCTTAGGTAGCAACTTGGGTAAAAAAATCTTATCCAAAATCCACTTTCTCTCAGAAGAGAAAACTTGCTGTGATACAATTTCCGTGGACCATTTGTGGACCACTGGCATGCAAAAAAGCGCGATAAATATCGTGTGCTCCTTACATTTCCAATCCGAATAGAAGCTATTTTAGGAATGGAATTTTTCCATGATCATCTGGTTTTTCTCGATTTTTCTGAAGGATACGTCTATTTCGCAAAAGACCACTAATGGCTTGTCTGAAACTATAACCGTACGCGGCATAGTTTTTGGGAGGAAAAATCCGCTATAAGCTGTTCTCCCATAGTGTATATTGCCCTTTCAGGTTCTTTTTTAACTTTTTTAATTTCTTCCTGCTTATAGCGCGACTGCTCCCCAGAAGACCCCAACACCTCTCTTTATTTAGATGGGCTAATAGATAGAGAAACCTCCCTATAAAGCTTGATTTGAGCTTGCAGGGCGATATTACCATTCCGACTCTTTGTTCAGATTTGGACAAATTTGGACAAATCATATTGATCTATTTAAAATTAATTTATATACTTTTTGACTCCTAAACAAAAATTTTAGGGAGTTTTTATGGTATTGGCAATTTATACAGGTATAACGAGTACAATCGTGGGGCCCGTAGTAAAAGGGTTGGATCGTCTCCTTGGAAATCGAAGCTGGGAAGAGAGGCTAGAAGGGTTGGGGAACCGAGGAATCGAAAACGTAGAAGCCGCGGGCCGGGCCATTGCAAATGGAGTAAGAGTTGTCCGTGAAGATGCAAGAGGAGGCATCCGAGAGCTCCATGTTGAACTTAGGAATGGGATCCAAGCGGTTCATCGAGACGGAAGAGCTCTCGCGGATGTAGCAAGAAAAGGAATCAGAGTTCTTCACCAAGATGTAAGAAATGGAATCAAGACTCTTCATCTCGAAGTTGCCGATGGAGCTCAAGTTGCATATCGAGACCTAAAAACAGGCGGAATCATTCTTCATGAAGATTTAGACGCAGTGATTAGAACATTCGACGGCTACTTAAGGACCACCAGCAAGGCAGTATGGCACAAAGTTACCCAAGGCACAGAATTGGGATACAATAGCATAATCGCTGTTTCTAGCCTTGCAGCTTCGATGCTTTTCGAGAGCCCGCAAGCCTTAACCTGTGTGGGAATGTCAGCATTTTCGTCTCCTATTTTCTGCGCCTTTGAAAACACCGGTTTTGCCCTTCGGATGATTGGCGTAGTCGCCGGCGTGAATGCGCTTAGGATCAGCCGTGATGTCACAGTAATAGATGCTGTCTGGCAAGTGGGAAGAATAACTCATCACATCATTACCAATGAAACAGTGCAGAACCTTATATCAAAATGTGGTGAAACGGGGTTAAAAGCCCTGGGAGTGGGTTTTATTGCTCATGAAACTTGGCTCGCTACTACAGAACCAAATTATTCGTTCAATGCAAGACAGACTACAATGCTCGTTCAAGCGGGTGGGGTCATCGGCGGGATCGCCTACTTGAAGCTTTCGAAAAATAAATGCTCGGCTCAGCCAAATAATCCTCCAGCTGTAGAGCTAAACGCTTCTCCTAGAGGCGCTGTTATGAAAGCAAAAAGAAAACCTTTAAATTCCAATACACTTACTAACGTACAAAAATCTACAAAATCGACGCAGAGTCATTTTATAAATACGTTTACCTCCTCGGATGCTACTAATGACACAGCTAAAAATCTTGACGATTTAAGAGATATTGCTAATGGAAAACATACTAATTTTGAACAACAGATAACGCGCATAGAGGAAAGACTTGGAATAGCAAGAGGCTTACTCGCAGTCCCTAGAGTAAATCAGACCCCTATGCGCAATCAACCCTCTCAGCTTGTTGTCCCTCTATCTCCTATTCAACCACAACCCGTCTCAATTCCCTCGAATTTAAGACGAGACCTTCCAAACCCAGCAACCCCATGGGGAATCAGTGAGCGAGTCTGGAAAGCTTTACACGCCCCTGGAAGTGAGGGTCCCTACCGAAAAACCGAGATTTTGCCCACTGATCCTGAATGGAGATTCATCTGGCGATCTTTTTATCACGATAAACCACTTCTATGCAGCATCAAAA
>CAZFWE010000270.1:0-2112 GCA_964522685.1 uncultured bacterium
TTTCCGCAAAGAGTCTATCAGCCAAGGCGGCACCTGGGGACCGGCTCTTACGGCTCGAGCCCTATACATAGCACAAGCCGTGATTAGCCTTGTGGCAGCCCCTCTAAGCCTCCTGGGACTGCTCTTCGGATCTGGTGTAGTTCTTTGCACTGAAGGGAGAGAAAAGGCATGCGAAGTGCTTAAAGGAGCTATTCTTATGCCCTTGCTGCACATTGCGATAATCCCGACGGTTCTTATCGCAACTGTTCTGCCTCATTCCTTGAAATGGGATACACCGGCAGCGCAAGCTCTAGAATGCTTAAAGGCTTAAAAAAAGAGTGGCTCATAACTTCCGAACCATCCTGAGGAAACTGAGGCTTTTTTGCGTTGAAATGTAGCCTTGTATTACTTCTTCACCTTGTATAAAAGTAGGAAGAAAAGCGGCACGAAAAAGAGAGCTAACGTGGTGGCGGAGATCATCCCCCCCATGACGCCGACCCCGACGGAATGGCGGCTCGCCGCGCCGGCACCCATGCTGGTGACGAGCGGGATCACTCCAAAGATAAACGTCAAAGAAGTCATGATGATCGCGCGGAAGCGAAGCCGCGCGGCTTCTATGGACGCTTCTACAAGATCCATTCCCTCTTTGTGTTTCAGGATCGCAAATTCGACAATGAGGATCGCATTTTTAGCCGAAAGGGCAATCAGCGTCACAAGCCCGATCTGGAAATAGACGTCATTCGGCATCCCCTTTATTGCAATCGCACAAAGCGCGCCGAAAATGCCAAATGGCACAGCCATCAAAATCACTAGCGGCGCAGACCACTTTTCATAGAGCGCGGCTAAGATGAGGAAGACCATAAGAAGCGCTGCAACGAAAATGCCCATCGAAGTACCTCCTGTGGCGATCTGCTGAAAGGCGACGCCGCTCCATCCGTAGGAGATCTCTTCAGGAAGCCCCTGGGCCAGCTCTTCCATCGCTTCGATCGCCTGGCCCGAGGTATAGCCGCGCCGAGGCCCGCCTAAGATTTCCGCGGCCGGATAATCGTTGAAGCGACTGACTAAATTCGAGCCCGCAGCAGGACGAATCGAAATCACCGACTTCAATGGTACCATTTCTCCTAGCGACGAACGGACATACATATCCCCGAGATTTGAAAGTTTTTCGCGATGCGCGGGTTCCGCCTGCACAATCACCTGATAAACGCGTCCGAATTTATTGAAATTATTGACATACACCGACCCGATAAGCGTTTGAAGCGCTTGGAATACATCGCTGATCGAAACGCCAAGCATCCGACACTTATAGCGATCGAGATCGACGAAAAACTGTAAATTGTTGAATTGGGCGGTCGTCGTCAGCGGCTTGAGGACCGGATATTCTTTTGCTCTTTGGATAAAATCGGTAAGTGCCTGCTGCAATACCGGCGATCCTCCGTCCCCTCGATTTTCCAGCCAAAACTCAAAGCCGCCGACCGTTCCGAGCCCCTGGATTGCAGGAGGATTGAATGCGTTAACGGCCGCATCTTGAATGATGTCATAAAACTCGCGGTTCAAATCTTGCAGAATTTGATCGGCGTGAAGGCTTTTTTTCTTTCGCTCTTTCCAATCTTTTAAGACGATGAAATTCGTTCCGATCGTAGTCCGATCTAAGCTCTCGATCAGGCTGAAACCTGTGAATGAGACGACGTGTTTCACTCCGGGATGGCGCATCGCGATCTCTTCCACCTTCCGATCCACCTGAACAGTCCGCTCAAGGCTCGCTGCGTCAGGCAAGTTGGAGACCACGATGAGATATCCCTGGTCTTCATCTGGCACGAAGCTCGTCGGCGTCCGGATGAATAAGTAGGAGATTGCAATGAGCAGTGCTGCGAAAACAGCGAGGCCCAAAGTTTTCTTTCCGAGAAGTTTTCGAGTCAGAACCAGATATCCTTTTGTGATTTTGCCGAACCACTCATCGAACTTTAGCGCCCATTTGAAAGGCTCTTCATGCTTCAAAAGAATTGCGGCGATCGCAGGACTCAAAGTTAAAGCGACAAGCCCCGAAATACATACAGAAATAGCGATCGTGATCGCGAACTGCCGATAGAGCTGGCCGGCGATGCCACCCAAGAAAGCGACCGGCACAAAAAC
>CAZFWE010000271.1:0-2101 GCA_964522685.1 uncultured bacterium
CCAAAAAATAGATCCCAGAAAGATCCCTAGGATGAGAAGAATCGCATTTGAATATTCTCCAAGCTCCTCAGTAAGGCCGAGCCCGGCAAAAACCGCCAGAAACGAAAGAATCGTCAGTGGATTGGAAAGAGTTAGAAAAAACGTCGAAAGAAAATCCCCAAAGAGAGTTTTATGAGTCACTCCTTCCGCTTTTTCTGCCGGCTTCGAGAAAAAAATCTGTCCGCCGAGGGCGATTAAAAAAAAACCTCCGACGAGCCGGAGCCAAAACTGACCCGCCAAGAGAAAATCGGAGATAAAGGTAAACCCGAAAATGGCAATGATCCCATAAAGCACATCTGCGCAGGCGGCGCCAAGGCCTGAAGCAAAACCGGAAAAACGCCCGAATTGCAACGTCTTACGAATGCAGAGAATCCCGATCGGTCCCACCGGTACCGCAATCGAAAATCCCAGAATCGCCCCTTTCAAAAGAAAATAAATATCCATTTAATAGCCCCCCCGGTCTATAAAAGGGGTGTTGGGAGTTAACTGCTTCAAAAATAGATCAACGGGCATACAAAGAACCCCTTTGTATTCTAGACTGGATGTACCTCGGTACAATAGAAGAGTTTTCACAGTTTGATAATCCTGCATAAAATGATTGAGTCACCGAACATCATCAGGGGATAGGTTTTTACTATTTTTGACTTCGATAGCCCAAAACCCTAGTTCTCCATAGATCACAAAATCTACTTCCAACCCAGCTTTGGTTCTCCAGAAATAGAGATCGCGTTGTCCCTTCACAGAACATTCACGAGCTACATTGGTGCCATTCAGGATCTGGCCATGTGAAAAACTCATCACGTGAAGAAATCTGGAAAACTGTCCTACATTACGAACAAGGGCTTCAGCCTGAACTTCTTCATCGACATAAACACTTGCATACGTGGAAAGCAATTCTTCTGGTTCTTCAGACCCTTTTTAACATTTACTCTACATTTTTCCATAGAATAGGATCAAGTCTTAAGCATTCGCATTGTCATCAGATTCCTTCGGAAATCGATGGCAATGCGAAGCGAATCATCAGCATAACACCTTCCAAGTTAATAAGTTGTGAGATAGTTGGTTTTTCCGCAGGGGGAAATTAACACCGAGAACGGCTCACTCAGGGTAAAAAGCGGTCAGCCGGGCCGGGGGCTTCGGTCGGCTTGAGCTTGAACTGGTGCCGGTGCTCGGCAAAGCAGCGATACAATAGATCGCCAATCCAGCAGGGAAGAAAAGAGATCCAGCCGACGGTTCCCCACCCATTGCCAGCCAGCCAATAGATCCTCCAGACCGCCTTCGAGCGGATCCAGAAGTTCCTTTCGGTCGATTGGTAATTTTCGATTAGGACAATGCTATTCATCTCGCTGTACGACTTCAAAGGACCGCACAAAATTTTTCCGGCCGTTTTCCCTTCAAGTGGTGCGAAGATAAACCGGCGATTTGTATCGATATCAAGGACGTGTTTGACCGATTTGATGCAAAAAGGGCAATCGTGATCGTAAAAAATCAAATGCTCATTCACTGCTTTCGAGTCCTATCATTTGAGGCCTTGCTTTTTTTAATTCATCGAACTTGCGCGCAAGCTCCAATACTTCCGCTTCCGAGCAGCTTCCGCTGTAGATCTTGATCTTGATCTCTTCTCTTTGGTGCATCCAGTGCCTCTCTAACAGCTTCTGCACGGTTTCAGAAAAACATGCAAGAGCTCGGTCGCGGTTGATCTTTTTTTGAAGAACTTCCGCCATGAAAAGCTGCTGATCAGGACCCTCCAAGTCAATGGCCAAAGACAAAAGATCGTATTGCTTTTCTTCTTTTGCGGCGGCGATGACCTTTTCAAATAGTTTCCGAGCAGCGGCTACGCGGAAATGACCGAGCGTGAGATTGGCGGCAGCGATGACAAAGAGCTGCGGCAAAGTCTGGCCCATGAGAAGAAGCCATCGGAGAAGGTCTGCCTCTAAGATCCTGTCGGGGTCGATCTCTGTAAAAGTCACACTTGCAGTACGCTTGATGTATATTTGCGGCGAATTCTCCTCAGGCGCACCAACGAGAGATTCGCGCCCGTTCGTGATTCGGGCGAGCTTTC
>CAZFWE010000272.1:0-2087 GCA_964522685.1 uncultured bacterium
CACGAAGAATCTGACTGGGGCACGGTCACAATTATAAGAATTTAAAAATTAATATACTACAAACCTTAACCCAATAACACAGAGTTATTCAGTGACTGCTCCCTCGCCTAAAGGCGAAGGCTTCTAGGGATTACTCCCAGGCCATCCAATCCGAGGGCCAAAATATTTTGCGCTGCGTTGAAATCCCTATGTGCCGTATACCCACATTGAGAACATTTGTGCTCTCTTTCCGTTAGCTTTTTTGACTCCAAATGTCCACATTGTGAGCAAATTTGACTTGTGTAAGCAGGGTTCACCCCCCTCAACTGCCTACCAGCTTCTACCGCTTTGTAGGTGAGGATCTGACGAAACTGATTCCAACTTGCGTCTACGATACTTTTTGCAAAATGAGATCCCTCTATCATATTTTTGATATTCAGATCTTCTACGCAAATGTATTGATATTGATCGACGATTTTTTTAGCTTCCTTATGGCAAAAATCCTTTCTTTGATTTTTGATCCGTTCATGGATTTTGGCGACGACCTTCCCCGCTTTGCGACGTTCTTTAGTCCCTTTTTCGAGTTTACTTAGCTTACGCTGGGCTTTTGCAAGGATCTTCTCTCCTTTTTTAAAAAACCTGGGATTTTCAATCTTTTCCCCATTTGAAAAAGTGGCAAAGGATTCTATTCCAACATCGATTGCTAAGGCTTCTGTTTTCGGCTCAAGTGGAACGGCCTTCACTTCACAAGAGAAGGTTATATCCCACTCTCCCGATGCCGTCTTTTTGATCGTGCAAGTTTTGATTGATCCCTCAACGGGACGATGCATCTTGACCCGAATGCGACCTATTTTAGAGAAAACCACTTCCTTACCCACTAAAGTAAACCCACTCTGGGGATAGCAAAAACTATCGTAGCGATGCACTCCTCGAAATCTGGGAAATCCCGGTTTTTCTCCTTTTTTGCATCTTCGAAAAAAGGCTTGAAATGACTTATCCAAACGGTCGACGATGTTTTGGAGTACTTGTGAGTGGACAATATTTAGGCTTGGTCTTTCTTCTTTCAAAAAAGGCAAGCACATGAGTTGCTGATACTTCGTTAGCGAGATGTCCAGTTCTTCGTACGCCAGTTTCCTTTGCGAGAGCAACTCGTTGTATAACCATCGACATTCATCCAATTGCGCCTGTAACCATTTGGATTGGGCTTTTGTAGGTCGCAATCTGAATTGAAATGATTTTCGAACAAACATGCCTCTATGCTACACTTGGTCTATGAATGTGTCAACCGATTTGAGAAGAGGAAGAAATTGTGTTTTTCTGATGCATGTGCATTTGGTCTTTGTGACTAAATACCGGCGTAATAGACATCTTGCGTAACCTGCTTTGCTTGAAAAATCGATGATTTTTGAGCAGATTTTATCTCAAATTTTGAGGGCATATGGGAACATATGGCCGAAAAAATTGAGATGAAATCTGACAAAAAGGGCGATTTTAGCAAGCAAATGAGGTTACGCAAGATGTCTAATGTGTTTACAAAACCCATCCTCGAAGAATTGTCGAAAATCTTTGAAGGTGTATGCAAGAACTTTTCTGCTAAATTAGTAGAATTCGAAGGGGAAAGAGATCACGTGCATTTGCTTGTGAATTACTCGCCAAAAATTTCTGTGTCCAAGTTAGTGAATAGCTTGAAGGGGGTGTCTTCACGATTGGTCAGGAAAAACGATTATCCAACAATTCGACAAGCTCTATGGGGAAACAGTCTTTGGTCTCCTAGCTACTTTGCCGGAGCATGCGGAGGTGCTCCTTTGGAAATCATTCGACAATACATCGAGCAACAGGATGCTCCTAATTAATTAGGGCGAGATTCATCTCAGCCCTAAAAGGACCGAGTTTTCTCGCGTCATTCGGATAAAGAAATCTTCCAGCACTGATGGATTTTCTGATTGTGAAAATCGAAGGGGATTGTTTTTTTAGAAATATTTAGGATTGTGTATCCATTAAATATGTTTTTGTCCAACTCAAAATCACGACAATTGGTACTAAAAATAAGCATCCCCTCTGGAGATAATAACTTTAATGCCTTGGAAATTAAGAAAGGATAATCTTTT
>CAZFWE010000273.1:0-2083 GCA_964522685.1 uncultured bacterium
CGACCGCGAAAATAGCAGAATCGGCTAGAACTTTAAAGTTTTATAAACTCCGTCTTATGAAATGCTACATGAGGGAGGGCTTTGCGCTTTTTTAAAAGTAGCTAAAACATCCGCATCATGCTGAAGCTGATTGTTAAGACGCCAAAACGCTTGGGGGCTGTGCTGAAGAATGGCGAGCACTACGTCTTTATCGCGCATAAGTCGATCACTAGCAAACCCATACTGTTTTGGATATTTCTTAATAACAAAAAGCATAAACTCCTTATCGTCCTTAAGCGCCTCACCGGCACTCCTAAGAGCTTCCCAGGGGTCTTGCCAAAGAGCGGCACGCACTGTATCCTTATCGCCTTTAAGCCTTTCACTGGCATGCTTAAGCGCACGGCTGTTTTGCCGAACGGCAACAAACACTACTTCCTCATCATTCTTAAGTCGATCGCTGGCAAAGCAAAGTGCCCGGTAGTCGACTTGAATGACGGCAAGAACCAAGTCCTTATTATCTTTAAGCGATTCACTAGCATGGCAGAGTTGGTAACCGCTCTTGTTTTTCTGAATATAGGCAATCAATTCAGCCTTTTCTTGTTCATTAATTGGTGGAGGTGATGGTACATCATCGAACTCTCCCCATCGAATTTCACCAGTTACTCCTATAATCGGGTGAGAATATGTCAAATGCACAATTTGTTGCTCAACAGTGACATCTCTACACTTGATCAAAGGAGTTACATCGACATTGCCTTGCTTTCCAATCTGGTTAGTAGTCTTATTAAAAATCTGATACTTAAGAGTATCGCCGTCTCGGAGAAGAATGATATCTTGGTTTCCTCTCTTCCATTTTTTCAGTTCTACAGAATTCCGAGACTGTGGTCCAATAATAAATTGTTGTATTGTTGGCATTTGTAGAGCAGTTTCTGAAGAAAGTGGATCTTCCTTTTTTGATGCCTCTTTAGATTTGCTAGAAATAAGTCGTGATAGTAAAGGGACGCTACCGTAGTTGGAGCTGGAAGATTGGCTGCTTAAAGAAATCGCATCTCGACCCGCTTCATCTATACGAGGAGCATTTTCCGGAAGATCTGCCTGTAATTTTTTTGCGAGATAATCTTCTTTAGTTGCCGCAACTTTTTCAAGAGAAATTATTTGATCTTGCAACCCTTCAATTTGTATTTTCAAAGCCTTTATTTGAGGATGATCCAATCTATTCTGTTGCAGAATTGTAATCTGTAGTCGAAGACCTTCAATTTGTTTTTCCATCCCCAAAATTAGACTGCGGTTCACAAAAAAACTGTTATTTTGGAAAGACTCATGTTCCATTAGCAATTCGGTTTGTTTACTGACTCTTTTACGAAGATCGCTAAAGGCATTTGAGTTTTGTTCAGCTTTTCCTTCGACTGGGTTAGGCTGTACCGCTTGATTATGTTGGTCTGTAGCTGCCACTTGCCTAACATCTAGATTAAAGATTGTTGCCATAAATTTCCTTGTTTTATTGCACTAAATTTTGTTTGCCCTCTGTATATCTGGATGTTACTAATCCAATTAAGCTTCCAACAAGCAAAACACTACAAAATCCAATTAACGCTCCTATAGTTCCTAAAATGAGGCCAGCAATTAATGAAATAACAGAAGCTACAACTGCGCTAATCAAACAAAAACGACTAACCCTACCGCACAAGCAACATTCATTTTCTTCATTAACGACGTTCAAATTTCTATCTGGAAGATTTGAATTTGGCATTTGTTGTATTTTAGAATTCCTAGCTCTCGCATCTTTTAGAGCTTTATCTATTTGTCGATCTTGCTCAGCCCACTCTTCATCAGAAATTCCACCATCATCATTAATAAGATTACTAGCTTGTGTCGCAGATTGCTGGCGAATTTTAGCTTCGGTTGCATCACGAGCATTTAAATCAGCTATAGTCATGAATCTTGGTTTTTCTGAATTAGTAATTCTAATTGACACGATTTATTCTCCGTTTTTTTGCATTAATTAGCGCTTGTTCTATTTGCGCATTTTCATCGGACCAACTATCTTCAACTTTCGTTGAATGGGTTTGAGAAACTGACTTAGTAGCTTCTCCTGATGAAGCAG
>CAZFWE010000274.1:0-2073 GCA_964522685.1 uncultured bacterium
GCTGCTGCTTTGATCTTGGGATTTGCGCTTGATCGGCGCAACGAAATAAACAAAGTAGGAGTTCCTAGCCCTTCTGCGTCTTTCGGCAAAGAAGAGTGGATCCAATATATAGGAGACCCTGGAGAGACGCCGCTATTGCCTGCAAATATTGATGATATTCTCGCGAAACCTTGTCCATTTTGGGAGGGGCAAACCATAGCTCAAACGCATATACTCGTACTTATTCCTAAAACGGTCACTCGAGTTGTCAATGGAAAAACCGTTACTGTCCCTCTTACTTTAAAGACTCTTGGTGGGTTAGTGGAATCTTCGAATGATGGCACTGGGGTGGGTTATTCCCAGATTTGGCAAGAGATTTTACAAAATCATGGAAATACTCCGGTTGCAGAATCTCATTGGGTACTGATAACAAAAGATGTTCTCCCAGGAAGCAGGAATAAGGATTATGCCACTCAAAAGCTACGGGTTGAAGTTGCGGGATACGAAGTTCCTAGTTGTTTAGAGGCTGCAACTGCTATTCTTCTAGAACACGTTCGCTCTGAAATGCGTCTTTTTGTCGACTTCCCAATTACCTATACTCGCTGCCAAGAAGAAATTGATATACTAGGGCGTCTGAAGTTGCAACCAGTTGTTGGGAACTTTGGCGAGAGAGGCTTGGCTCTCATCTACAGTCTCCCTGAGGAAAGCAAGGAGTTTTACGGCATCGCAGGCCTAAAAAGGTTATAAGCTTTAACCTGGCTCCCGGTCGCAAACGAAGCTTTTCTTGAGCTGGGCGATGACGTGGCTCTCCATCTCTTTCGGATTCTGCATTTTTTTCGGCAGAAGTATGTTTTTCTTTTCGAGCTCTTTCCCTTTTTGTTGTTCGGCGAGTATTGAAAGGTTTCCAAATTTAAGCAAAGAGAAGTGGTTGGCAGAAGCAAAGGCCCGCACCCGCGCGAGGTGGTAGAGCCAAAGGACCTCGGTTGGCGGCTTTCCAAAGCGGTCTTCCATTTCCTGGAGTAGATGGTCGAGTTCCGGATAGCTCGAAGCTTCGCCAATCCTGTAGTAAAGCTCCATGCGCAGAGACACTTCGTTGATATAGCTTTCGGGCAGTCTTGCATCGTAGGAAAATTCCATTTTTGTCTCTTCGAAGGAGATGACTTTTTTCTTTTTGAGGGCGTCGATCGCTCGCTTCAAGAGCTTGCAGTAGAGATGAAAGCCGATCGCAGAGACTTGACCGGATTGCTGGAGTCCGAGAATGTCTCCGGCGCCGCGGATTTCAAGGTCGCGCATGGCGATCTTCATGCCGCCGCCGTAGCCGCCGGCTTCGACAAGAGCGTTGAGCCGTTTGCGGGTGATTTCAGGAAGGCGAGCATTTTTGGGGATGAGGAAATAGGCATAGGCGGCGCGGTTCCATCGTCCGACTCGTCCGCGGAGCTGGTACAGGTCGGCTAGGCCATAGGTGTCGGCTCGATCGATCAGGATTGTGTTGGCGTTCGGGATGTCGATCCCGTTTTCAATGATCGTGGTTGCAAAGAGAAAATCGATCTCTGCTTGTTTGTAGCGGTGGAAGATCGAGTCGATCTCCTCGGGGTCCATTTGGCCATGGACGACGCCGATCCTTGCAGATGGGACGAGTTTTCCGATGGCGTTGGCTTTGCCGAAGATGGTTTCAACGCGGTTGTGGATGAAAAAGGCCTGCCCGCCGCGGGAAAATTCCCGAAGCAATGCATTCGTAATGAGTTCGTCATCGGTTTCGGCGATGATGGTTTTGATGGGAAGCCGGTCTTGCGGGGGCGTTGCGATGACAGACATATCGCGCGCGTTGACTAGCGACATGTAGAGGGTGCGCGGAATGGGCGTGGCCGAGAGGGTGAGGCAATCGACGCCGATTTTCAGTTTCTTCAAATGCTCTTTGGCGCGGACGCCAAATCGTTGCTCTTCATCGATGATGATCAGGCCTAAGTTTTTAAAGCAGACGTCCTCGGACAAAAGGCGGTGCGTGCCGATGAGGATGTCGATTTTGCCCGCTTCGACTTTTCGGAGCGTTTCTTTCGCTTGCTTGGCAGTGCGGAAGCGGGAGACGATGTCAAC
>CAZFWE010000275.1:0-1768 GCA_964522685.1 uncultured bacterium
GAGCAAGTGGGAAAAAATGTCCAAGTCTAAAGGCAACGTCATCGATCCACTCGAGATCATCCACGACTATGGGACTGACGCTCTCCGCATGGCGCTGACCTCGAGTGTCACCCATGCCCGCCAGATCGATCTCGACCTCCGTCGTTTCGAAGAGTTCAAAAATTTCGCCAATAAAATCTGGAATGGAGCCCGCTTCGTCTTCATGAATTTGGAAGATTTGAGTGCAGAAGAACTTTCACAAGGGTTGAATCTCGACCTACTCGCATTGGAAGATCGGTGGATCCTTTCCCTATTGAACCGAACGATTGCCGAAATGAATCAGTGCCTGACGGAATATAGCTTCGATCGAGCGGCAACTCGCTCTTATGAATTTTTCTGGAATGATTTTTGCGCTGTCTATGTAGAACTGGCAAAACCAGTCCTCTTCGGCAAAGTGGGCATTCCTGAAGCCAGAAAAAACAAGCAAAAACTCCTCGTCATCCTCCTGTCGAACGCCATCCGCCTCATGCACCCAATCGCACCCTTCATCACCGAAGAGATCTTCTCCCATTTGAAAATGCAGTTCAATGAGCTTCAAAAAAATAACAAGGGCGATATTTATACGAAAGAGACTATCGAAGCGCTCCTTTCCCCTGCTTGCATAAAAGCGCCCTACCCGGTCGTGCTTCGAGAAAAAGACATCGACGTCGATGTCGAAAAGACCTTTGAGCAAATCAACGAACTGATCCGAGCCATCCGAAACATCCGTGCCGAAATGCAGATCCCACCGCAAGAAAAAACCGATCTCTACATCACCGGCAGCTATGCACTAGCGGAAGAAAATCAAGCCATTCTCTACGCCCTTACGCCAACGGCCCGAATCGAATTCTCGCCCGAAGAAAAAGAAATCTTCGGTGCAAGCGCCCTTGTAGGTTCCACAAAGCTCACCATCCCCATTCCTGAATCGCTTCGAGTTCGCGAGAGGGCTCGTCTTCAAAAAGAGCTGGAGAAAGCAGAGAAGCTCTTAGAGAACTCCCGCGGAAAACTCAAAAACGAAGAGTTCCGTTCCAAAGCGCCTAAGGAAGTCGTCGAGAAACTTCAAGCCGCCGAGCGGCAGACGGAGGCCCAAATCGCCGAAATCCGCCAAAAACTCGAGCGAGTTTAAAATTCTTTCTTAAAGCAGTCAACTTTTGCTTAAAATTTTTGCAAATAAGGGACTTTTTATGGAAAAAATCAATCCAACGTCAACTAATTTCTTACCTCCAAGCCATCTCCCAGAAGCAGCTCCCCCTGAAAATTGCACAGTCAGAGATATAGCGCTCAAAGCGATTCAAGGGGTAGGGATGCTTCTAATGGCTGCAGGCATTGGATGTTTCATTGCTTCTCTTCAAATCCCAGCCATCAGCCTAGTCGTAGCGGGCGCAATCGCTCTGATCTTCGGTTTTATTCTAAAAGAAACAACACCAATTCCTTCCCCTCCCGCTCTAAACAAACAGGAAATTTCTGAAATTAAAACGTTCATCACCTCTAGTAAAGAAAATTTAGGGGAGCCCCCTACCACTTTTTTTAGGATCAATGATAAACTTTTTGTATACACAACTTCTCAAAATGGTTTAGTCATCCAAGCTTCCTCGGATTGGTTGGAAAGAACGACATCGGGCATTTATCTATCGAACGAAACAAATGATTTAAAAATAAATCCTAATGACAGAGTATTTATTTACCAATATCTAACCGCTCTTTCTGCAGCTCAAATGGACGATTTATTAGGCGACACCCCCCTATTCAA
>CAZFWE010000275.1:1778-2055 GCA_964522685.1 uncultured bacterium
TTTTGGGTATTTTAGAAATTCATCTCACGCATTCTCAAATCTCCAGAAGTCTCTTATTAAATATTCAAATACCAGCAATCTAGATGAATTGATCGATGCGACGAATGCTCAAGGCCAAGGAAGCTCAGATCAACCCAATACAGTGAGAGAAACATTTAGAGCCGCTTTGGACTTAAATAAGTATGGCGGAATTCAACAAACCCTCAAAGAAATGCAGAACGTTTCTAAGAGGGTGTTCTAAAAGTTATTTTTTAATCATTTAAGGCTATACTTTTTC
>CAZFWE010000276.1:0-2020 GCA_964522685.1 uncultured bacterium
CAAGAATTTGAAGGCCTAGGGGCATGCCGCGCTTGTCATAGCCGGAGGGGACGGAGATGGCGGGAAGTCCAGCGAGATTTGCAGGGATGGTAAAAATGTCCTGTAAATAAAGCTGCAGCGGATCGAGGAAAGCGCCCCGTTCGAAGGCGCCGCTAGTAGCGACAGGAGTGACTATGGCATCGCAGTCATTGAACGCTTTTTCAAATGCATTGATCATAAGAGTCCGCACTTTCTGCGCTTTCTTATAATACGCATCTTGGAATCCTGAAGAGAGTACGTATGTTCCTAGGAGGATTCTCCGCTTAACTTCGGAGCCGAATCCCTCCTTGCGGGAAAGCTCATAGACTTCTTCCAGCGTTTTTGCCGTTTTGGAGCGATTGCCATAGCGGATGCCGTCGAAACGAGCGAGGTTGGTTGAAGCTTCGGCCGTCGCGAGGATATAGTAGACCGCGACAGAGTATTTGAGAATGTCGAGGTCGATATCGATGAGTTCCGCGCCGAGATTTTTTAGGACATGGAGAGCCTCTTCAAAGTTCTCTTTTGCATCTAGGGTCAGACCTTCCAGGAATTGGCGGGGGACTCCGAGCTTGATGCCCTTGAGGTCGACTCTTTTCGTGTAGGTTTCTCGCGGAAGATCGAGGCTAGTGGCATCATGTATGCAATGTTGCCCAATCGCTTCCATCATGAGGGCGGCGTCTTCGACGGTAGAAGCAAGTGGCCCGATCTGATCTAAGGAAGAGCCGAATGCAACTAACCCATAACGCGATACGCGGCCGTAAGTCGGTTTGTATCCAACAACGCCGCAAAAGCTGCCCGGAAGGCGGATTGAGCCTCCTGTGTCACTTCCTGTAGCGAGAAGCGAAAGGCGGCTGGCTACAGCAGCAGCTGATCCTCCAGAGGACCCCCCGGGAACGCATTTCAAATTCCACGGATTGTGAGCGGGAAAATAGGCCGAGTTCTCATTGGTAGAGCCCATTGCGAATTCGTCCATGTTGGTTTTACCAATCAGAAGAGCGTCTTCTTTTTCGAGGAGGCGAACAGCGGTTGCATCGAACGGCGCTTTATAATTGCTTAAAAATTTAGAGGCGCAGGTAGTGATTTCTCCAGCGATATGCATGTTGTCTTTGATTGCAATGGGAATCCCAGCGAGACTGCCGACAGGTTGGTTGTGGGCTCGTTTCCGGTCGAGTTGTTCCGCCTTGATCAGCATCCTTTCACCGAGAACACTCAAGAAGGCTCCGAGATCTGGGTTGTAGTTTTCGACTCGCTTTAGGAAGTGCTCTGCGATCGCAATCGCCTTGATTTCGCCTTTCAAGAAGGCGTCCCGGAGCTGAGTTGCAGTGAATTGATGCATCATGGTTCGGCCTTCATAATCGGCGGCACCCGGACCATTCCGCCGATTTGATCAGGGGCTTGAGCTAGGAATTGTTCGCGGGGAAGGATGTCAGAGATCTCGTCTTCCCGCATTTGGTTTTTGAGCATGGCACGGAGCACATAATTGCAGGGAGGGACTCCCTCGGTATCCACTTCATTGAGCTGGTCAACATAGCCGAGCACTTTCTGCAGGGAATGGAGCAGACCTTCTTCTTCCTCAGGGGAGCATTTAAGGCGGCAAAGTTTTTGCAAATGGTCAAATTCTTTATGGTCAAACATACTCAATACTTTAGCTAATTTTTAGTGATATTTGCAACAGTTCTTCTCGACAAGGATTGATAAATGTTTTACTATGATGATTAATAGGGTGTTTACGAAGACACCATTTGGAGGATCGTTATGAAAGTTGTTCGCGTAATCGTGATGGTTTTGATTATCATCGGTGCTTTAAATTGGGGCCTAGTTGGCTTTTTTGATTATAATTTGGTCGCTGATATTTTCGGCGGATACGGATCAACCGGGGCCCGGGCTGTATTTGCAGTCGTCGGCCTAGCCGGACTCGTCGCAGCATGTCGCTTTGTTTGCAAATGCTGCCATTGCAGGAGCTCTTGCATTTGGGCTTTCGTCATACATGATCATCGGTATT
>CAZFWE010000277.1:0-2019 GCA_964522685.1 uncultured bacterium
ACCTCTCCCTACTCCGCCTCGAAAGCAGCTTCTACCCATCTCGTGCGGGCATACGGGCAAACATATAACCTTTCGACGACTCTTTCTCATTGCTCAAACAATTACGGCCCCGGACAAAATAAGGAAAAATTCATTCCGCTTATCATTTCTAATTGCCTTGCTGGAAAGCCCCTTCCCGTCTATGGAAGAGGAAGCAACATCCGCGATTGGATCTACGTAGATGATCATGTCGAAGCCATTTGGGCGATCCTTAGGCAAGGAGCCAAATGCGAAGTGTACGATATCGGCGGTAATTGCGAACTATCTAATTTGGAACTTCTTTACTTAATTTTAAAAATATTAGCGGAAATCGCCGAGGGCGATCTCGAAAAATACCACGGCTTGATCCGGTTCGTCGACGACCGCCCTGGGCATGATTTCCGCTATGCGATCGATTCCTCGAAAATTTTCTTTAAATTGGGTTGGAAGCCCAACACAACATTGAACGACGGACTCCGCAAAACGATTCGCTTCTACTCCAAAAAGCAAAAAAAAAACCTCGAAAAACTCAATCGATGTTGACGAGAAGTGGGTGATTAAAATATATCTAATGCTTATTGAACTCGTATCTAAACGAAAAAAAAGGAATCGTCTATGAAAAAAAATTGGCGCTTGCTGGCATGTCTTTTCGCACTGCCCGCTCTCCCTATTATGGCCGCTGAATCTGAGAATCAAGAGACTGTTCTTGAAGTGCAGGAAACAGCCGCGCAATTTTCGAATAAAAAAACTCCCGTTCCACCGCAAAAATGTGATGCAAGTCAAAAATCGGCTGGCCAGATGCCGGAAGAAGAAGCGATCCAATCGATGCCAGTGATTACGCCTGCTGTCGCTCCCCATGTTATGGATGGATCCGATACTTACGTTTCATTGGATTTCATTTGGTGGAAGACGTTTGTCGGCGGAATGGAATATGCCTATTCCGGCGCTGTCGATAATGGGGGGAATGTCCCATTCGGCGCTAGCACAGCAAAAGGCTATGTGCAAAAACCCAATTTTGATTTCCAGCCAGGATTCAAAGCAGGTATCGGTGTGAATTTCAATCATGATGGATGGGATCTATATGCAGAGTACACATACCTTGCTAGCCTAAGCGAGACTAACCATCTCACATCATCTTCGGGCCGCGGTGCGCTGAATATTCCGCAAGTCTATCTGAATTCCAATGTCGTAACAGACATTCCTCTCGCCAATGCATCTTGCAATTGGAAGCAAAATTTTAGCGTAATCGATTTTGAGCTGGGAAGAGACTACTTCGTCAGTCGCTACCTCACATTGAGACCTTCTGCGGGCTTCAAAACAGCTTGGATCAATGAACAATCGAAGATCAGCTATGTTCCAACTACCTCTGTTAATGCCGATGGATCATCTGTAGGCAATACACCTACTGCAGCGCTCCTGACGTATCGTCAAAATATGTGGGGTTTAGGGATCAGAACTGGTTTGAATGCAGGTTGGCATGTCACAAAAAATTGGTCGTTCTATAATGATTTTGCGTTCACCGCTCTCTGGTCTGATTTCCATATCCACCAGAAACAGAACCTGACCGAAACATTTTATGGCGCGCAGACCAGCCAGCTCACAAAAGAATCGCTACAAACGGTGATTCCAGTGTTAGAAGCTGGTCTTGGACTTTCTTATATCACATGGTGGGAACAAAGCCGCTATCGCTTTGAATTCCGCGCTGGTTGGGAAGAGCAAATTTGGCTCGATTTCAATCACTTCATGACTTTGGGCGGAACAGGCAACCTCTCTGTACAAGGCTTGACGCTCAAGGGAATCTTAAACTTCTAATCGTAGAAGTAATTTCTCCTCCTTGTTTCGTATCAGTGCCCTCGGGAAACCGAGGGCATTTTTGTTACTCTACTAGAGTAGGTTCCTTTGCTGTTATATCGGAGCTTTTGGAATCAGTTTCGTCAGTTCCTTGTCTACAAAGCGGCAGAAGCTGGTAGGAAGTTGGGACTGGTGAACCCTGCCTATACA
>CAZFWE010000278.1:0-2005 GCA_964522685.1 uncultured bacterium
ACAAGGGAATGCCCCACCGGCAATTGAGGCGGCAGAAAAAATCCTAGCCGATCTTCTCCAACGCGAAAGGGATAAGGCGGTGACCCCTGAAAAAGTGGTCAAGACACTGAGCGAACACTTCGGGATCAAGCCGGAAGATCTCCTCGGAAAATCCCAAATGCGGGAGTATGCATTGGCCCGCCAGATCGCGATGTATCTTTGCCGAGAAGCCTTGAAAATGCCTTTCCAGTCGATTGGAAAATTCTTTGGGCGCGATCATTCCACCGTTATGTCGAGCGTGAAGCAGATCCAGCAGAAACTCGATGAGAAGAATGCTGAAATCCAAGAAGCTGTTGATTCTTTGAAAGCTTAAACTCAGGTTCTTACTTTGGGCTGCGATTGGGCTAACGCACGCAACTCTTGTGCGCTGAACCTTGTCAATACTTTCACAGCTCCTTCCTCCGCTTTAAAAGCGGAAGCAAACCTCCTGACCTCTCTGGGATCGGAGATAATCCCCTTTTTGGGGGAAGGAATCTTGTTTTGATGGTTTTTATGTACCCCAACAACATCAAGCCACGTATCGACAACGATCGCTCCATTCCAATTGTCTAGATTTTTTGTTTCCTCTTGAGGACGATTAATGATAATAAAAGAGTGACCGCCATTCCCCATCAGTTCAACATCTGAGTCCCATTGACCACCGTTTTGAATATGTTCGACGATTTTTGCAATCACTGCTGCAGCCATGTGATCGCACTGTCCAGATCGATCCTTTAATAGATCTCGTCCCATTTGCAAAATCAGCTCAGGCGACTCATGATATTTTGTTCTTCGCGCATGCGCGTTTAAACCTGCGGCTAACATGGCAAGAGAACCTTTTTTAGTGTTTAGATCATTAATATATGTGCCATAGGAAGAAGAAAACCAGTAGCCATTTGCATCGCCAATGGTCGGTTTTAAACCGACAATTTCTTGGGCCAATGTTTGAATCGTGTCACGACCTCTTGTACTTATCGGCCTTACTGGTCGTTGCAGAACAGGTGGCTTCGCTTCGACAACCGCTCTAGCAACTGGAGCCGAATTTTGAGGAGTGGGGCGCCCCGAACCTACCCTTTGAGAAGCAGGAGCTGGTACAACCACTTGTCTTGGAGCAGCGAATTCCTTTTCTTTCTTCTGCACAAGTTCAAGGACAAATATTAATTGCTTATCTATTTTTTCGTTCTCAATTTTCTCAGCTAATTTAGCACATTTTTCGATAAGCGGAGCTAAAGCTTGGAGTTCATTGCGAGATTTCATCTCTTTCACTCGGACCAACAAGTCGTCTTTTAGAAAAAAGAAAAGAGCTTTTTTATGTTCCGCACTAATCTCTTTAGAAATCAATAATTCATCTAAAAGAAGCGAAAATGGAGTGTTCTTAGCAATTCCAATCGCTTCCTCTAGCTTCGCAATGGGCAATTTAGCCGCGACGCCATACTCAGCAAACTCAGCTTCAATAATTTTAACCGCATTCAAGATGGCCATTTTTTCATCGCGAGTAAATATTGGATGGTTTATATTCACTGCAAATTCTTTAACTAATACAACTATTTTCTCAAGCCTTTGCCTTCTAATTTCTTCATTAAAGAGACTTCCAATCTGTCCTTTTTCATATGTCAAGAGCTTCTGATAAATAAGCTGCATTTGAACTTGTTTTGCATCCCAAATGGCAATTAATGATTGATTCTCATTTTTTACGCTATTTCTTGCATCACCAAGCATTTTATTTTCCATAAGCTTTTTAGACAATGCAGTACATTGATCTACTAATGATTCAAGAGAAAGAAATTCTTTGAGATTTGTAGTGCTTTCTAAAGCAGGCAATAGAAAATTTTTTTGAAAATCACTTAATTGCACCATAACATCCAATGGATTTTTTATTGATGGAACATCTTTATTACTCGCTAAATACAAAATAAATGGGTTATTCACAATAACCCAAGTTGCTACCTAAGAAGTGATGAAGGAAAAGGCAAAAGCCGCCATCAGC
>CAZFWE010000279.1:0-1081 GCA_964522685.1 uncultured bacterium
GCCGGGAATGGGCGCTACGATTCGGATCGATTTGGCTTGCATGTTGAGGGCGATATCATTTTCAAGCGCTTTGATCTTTTGAACTTTGACGCCGATCGATGGATGTACTTCGAACGAAGTGATCGTCGGTCCGCTATTGATTTCTCCTACTTTTGCTTCGATGCCAAAGCTCCGTAGAGTCTCTTCGAGGACCGCTGCTTGCCGCACGAGGTCTTTTTTCAGTGTCGGTTGGTCGATTTTTTGCACTGGGCTCGATAGGAGATTCGGCGAGGGGATTTTGTACGAAGCATCGGATTTGACCATTAAGTTTTTAATCGGGGCCAGAACGATCTCTTTCGATTTCGGCGGAGTTGTATTGACAATTGGCGGGGTCTGTTTTTTGGGAGCTGGTGGCAAAAGATCTTTTTTCGAAATAGGAGCCTTTTCGGTGCTCAATAGCTCCGTCAGCTTTTTTTTCGGAGGCTCTGCGGAAGGTTGTAGGTTGTTTTTTGGTGTATTCGGCAGTCCTGCATATTGTTTTGCGGCATTCGGCAGTTCTTTGTTCGGCTGGAAGCATCCTCGGATCCATTTGACTAAAAAGAAGAGTGTTTTCTTCAATCCGGAGACGAAAATAATGAGGTTGGAAAGGACTCTGACCTTAGTGAGTAGGAGGAAGGCGGCGAGCCCTAAGCAGGAAAAAATGAGCGTTGTGCCGATCGAGCTTAAGATTTTTTGCAGGTTGATATACGGCAAATCGACGAAAAGATAATAGAATGGAGCTCCGCCTAAATTAACGCGGATGATCGTCCGGGGATAGGGATTGTAAACGATGGCAGTCTCGGTGATGACCCGGTCTTCAAAAGCGGCGGCTCTCATTGGAAAGCTCTCGGCAAATACATTCAAAAGAATACAAATGGAAGAGAGGAGGATAAGAAAATAGAGATGGTCGTAAGCGATGTGTGGATTTTTTTGCCCTTTTAGAAGTTTTATGCCGATCCAAAAAAGATAGAGGGGAGTGAGATAGGAACCGAGGCCAAAGAGGTATTCGCTGCCGAGCGCTGCGACATATCCCGCGATACCCAACCAGTTGCTGCTCGGCTCC
>CAZFWE010000279.1:1091-2002 GCA_964522685.1 uncultured bacterium
ATGAATCCTTTTGCATCTGTGTTGAGAAGGGGTTTCCCTTTTGTTTTCTTAGCCATTAAAAACCCAAATCATCAAAAGACCACATCCAAAGCAGTACCACGCAAAAGGCTTTACAGTTCCACGCTCATAAATCCAAAAAATTCGCCGTACAGCGACGAGTCCAACAGCGAAGGAAGCGATGAACCCGATTCCGCAATCGGTGAATGGAATTGCACTCTCCCCACCTCTCAATAGCTTCCAGCTTTCCAAAATTTCTCCACCTAAAATAGTCGGTATGGCCAGCAAAAACGAGAACTTTACTGCATCGAGCCAATCCCACTTGCAAAACCTCGCTGCTGCGATCGTAGAGCCACTACGGGAAAGCCCAGGCAAGAGAGCCAGCCCTTGCATCATACCAATGAATAGCACACTCGTCCATTTTTTCTCTTGAGAGATACCCTGTTTTTTAGAGGCAAGCAATAATAAGAGTGCTGTAACCAGGAGAAAATAACCGGTATAGGCGGGGGCGTGGAACGGCTTTAATAGGAAATAAGCAGGAATCAGCGGGAAAAGCGCCAGAGTGTATACAGCGATTTTTCTCCCATCGCAAAGAATTTCCCAAATCTCTTTTCGAAGGAAATAGGTGAGAGCCAACCAAGTTCCGGCATGGCAGGCCAAATCGAAGTAGATCCATTGCTGTCCTTCGGGAAGGCCCATTAGATAACGAGTCAATCGAAGGTGGGCAGACGAGCTTACGGGGAAAAATTCGGTAAGGCCTTGAACGATGCCGAGAAGAAGTGCTTGAAGAAAATGCAAGTTACACCACGGCTTTTAAGAAAAGATGGGCGATCGACGGGATTTGAACCCGCGACATCCGGAACCACAGGCCGGCACTCTAACCAACTGAGCTACGATCGCCATTAAGACAAGAG
>CAZFWE010000280.1:0-1994 GCA_964522685.1 uncultured bacterium
CGCCTGCTTCTTTTCCTCCTTCCGACGCTCCTCTCTAGCATCGCGCTCATTTCTATCTTTCTCTCTTATAAGTGGCACGGCGAGATTGTCGAAAGTTTTAAAACCCGCTTGAAATCAGCCATGATCAGCGTCGCAGCCATCAAACCTGACGAACAGCAGCTAGAGAGCCTTTCTAACGAACTGAACTTAGAAAACCTCCATTTCATTCCCCTTGCATCGCTTCCTCCTGATCTAAATCCACACCACGTGCAGATTTCATCTTTGAGTGGCAAACAAATGACCGGTTATGCGCCTGTTTTCAATAACGATGGAACTCTCCACGGAGTCATGGCTGCCAATGTGAGTATCAACCTCCTCGAAAAAAAATTTCAAGAAAGCGTAATCCTAGTCATCCTTAGCGCAAGTCTCACGATCGCGCTCATGGTTGCTACCCTTTACTTCATTGCAGGAAAACTCTCCAAACCGATTCAACGTCTCAACAACTCCGCCTTAGGCCTAGCAGCTGGCCACTATGGCGAATCGCTTGCGGTCAAAGGACCTAGAGAAATTACCGAATTAGCCAACACACTCAATACCATGAGCGAGTGCCTTCTTGAAAACATCAATCGAGTCAAAGAGAACTCCCTTTTGCGAGAGAGGATGTACGGAGAATATGAGTGTGCTATGCTACTCCAGCATCTGATGCTTCAAAAGAATATCGACAACTGCCAATCCGATGCCGTCGCCGTCAAATCGCTGACCCTTTTTTCCGATAGCCCTCGCGGACTTCTTCTTAACTTCCCAAAACCGCAACGTCCTGATCTTTTTCACATCCACATGGCCGAGGCTGAAGAAGATGGCTTTGAGGGAATGTATGAACTTCTCACTCAATACAAGCATTCCCCCGAGGCTCACAAGCAAACTTCTCTTACCTTCGATCGCGAAAGCTCCATCTTTCAATGGCAAGGCTCTCATCAGCCGCTGTTTTGGTCGCTTGACCACAAACGTTTTCTCGAGCCGAACGAGGGGCGCATTCCGCTTGAATCGGGAGATTTCTTCTTCCTCTTCAATGAAGGACTCCTTCGTTTTTTCAAGGAGCCCAAAGCAATCCAAGATTTAATTGCTAAGGTTTTAAAGATCTTTGCTCAAGAGGGGCTGGAAACAACCTCTTTGATGCTCCAAAAAGAGCTAGTATTTGCAGCCAAACGGAAAGAGCCGGCCGAGGATATTCATCTCCTCTGCTTCCAGATTTTAAATCCTTGACTTATATCCTCTAACAAACTAAAATTTTTCTCAAAAAATAGGGGGATTATCATGGATTTGAAACCAATTCAAGAAACTTCTAGATCTCAAACCGACCCTGCAGATTTTCAGAGGAGCCAGATTCCCGCTCCATTGAAAGTCCTCATCATCGGAGTTGTCGCCGTCGCGTCTGCTGCCCTCGGGTTTTTGCTGGCCGGTCTGGCGGGCCTTGCCATCGGCACTTTAGCAGGCACGGGGCTTGGGTTTACAGCAATTCTTATCGCTAACAACTTCATGTCCCAGTCCCAAACAGATCTTGATCTGGCCAAAAAAAGAGCATCTGTTACCGACCAGGCTGAGAAAAATGGGGTTCCTCCTCCTATGAACATCGGCGTTTCTGACTCCGAAGGCAATGAGCTTGAAGCTCTGCCGATTGAGTCGGCGAGATTGAAAAACTCATGGATTTTAGAGACAACGGATTGTAGGGACATTGATTTTACGAGCATTCCAGATGACGTCGTCGTCGAAGGCAATGAAGAAATCCAAGATTCTACAAACGTTAGGGATCAAATCGATAAAGACTTAATCCAATTCTACAATTTGCTCCCTATCAAGGAAAAACTGCACTTAGATGCCTCTATTAGCGACCAGGCTGAGAGTATTCGAACTTGGATGAACCAAAATCCAAAGGCTCTTAATTATAAGACTCTGAATCTAGCTCGTTCAGGCCTTAGCAGTTTGCCAAAAGAAATTGGCTTGTTTGTTCATTTAAC
>CAZFWE010000281.1:0-1948 GCA_964522685.1 uncultured bacterium
CCTGTAAAAAGGGGATTAGAGCCAAGCAGTTTAAGGCGGCTCTTGATAACGGGTAACCTACACAAGGTCCTATTGGCCGCTAATTTTTAATGCGCTAGCCCTGACCTGATAGGGTGTTAAGTTGCTTTTATCTGCCGAGTGAATATCAGCCCCTAGATCAATCATGCGCTTAGCTAGTTCTAGTTTTTTGCGTGGGTCTAATCTGGCTTTAATTAACAATTGCAAAGGACTGTGTCCGCTCAAAGAAGTGTCATTTACATTAGCACCGCTAGCTAGGGTTTTAGTCACGGATTGAAATAATTCTTCGCCCTTTTTCTTGATTAAGGCTTCTCCTAAAGAGGGCAAATCCTCAATGAGATTGATACGATCTTCTAGTTCGGACAAGGTGCTCAGAATATCATCAAAACTCAGAGGTTCGTTAAGATACATGTCACGCATAAGCTGGTAATCACGTCGCAATTCAGGCAATCTTTCAGACTTTGGAACAAGACGAAATGTGCCAGGCTTGACTTGGGCATAGTTTGATGATGAGTCACGAAAGAACAGATTTTTCCATGAAACAACGCGGTCTCGGAGGTCGTGATGATCTATAGCTTTGATTGCCTCTGAATGATTGGCTAGTGCTGCAGTATCATCATAATTGCGAGAGAACCTATCCCTCATTGGTTTATCGAGTGGTCGATGATACTCTGCATGTAGGATGGTAGCCTTTTCCCAGAAGGTTCGCTCGATCTCTAGAGCTGTGACTTCACATTCCCAATCTGGAAACGCCGAAGGAAAAATCTCGGCAATCCACGGTCGTATTGGATAGCGTCCAATAGGCTGCTGATCAGTTAAAGAGCCGAACTCGAGTTTTACAGAACGTTTGATATAGGTAAATCCTGTTGGTAGCGACGATGGATAATGGAAAAGGACTACAGGTAATCTGGTTTGGGGGTCTTTCAAGAACTCGAATCTTGCCTGCTCATTTTTCCCTAATATGCTCAATACTGATGCTTCCAACATCGACATAATTTGGGTTTGAACAGCATCCTCACATGCTTCTTCAGCTTTTCCCCACCACTTATCAGCTTGGCTTCGATTTGCAGCGGATTCAGGTAGTCCAAGAAAGTTTGGGGACAGCGAAAGATCAATATCTTCAGAAAACCGATTGATGGCGCCAAATATTTTTGATAGAGAAGTCCCTCCCTTGAATACAAGGCTGTCAGCAAATTGCGATTCAAACAGGATGCTAAGTAACCAGCATACGAAAAAATCTTTTTCCATGATTACTGGAGAAATGTTTCTCTGAATAGCCGCTTGTTCAATATAGAGGCGTCTTTCGTCGGATGGTAATTTTAGAAAGTCGAGTTTCACTTAAAGCCCCTCAGCTAGTTTTTTGAAAATAGGATGCATCCATTCGGGGGCAAATCGAAGATCTTTGAGCAGTTCTTGCCTTGCATCCAGTGGAATAGTGTGCTTTAAATGTTCAATCCGTTCTGGAGTAATATGTTCTTTGCCTAATTCACGGAGAGCTTGAACTAGCAGTCCACTAAGACGTCCTGCCATCGCCATGTTTTTGGGAGTCGTACGTCGCAGCTGAATGGTTGTTACACCGATTTTTACCGTTCGACTTGACCCATCTGTTAAGAATACAACTTTAGCAGGAACTTGTTCTGATAGCCCTAGGATATTAGCTGCATAAGCTCCTGTTGGTTGAATGCGTGTTCCATCTCTACCAACCAACGCTTCTGCTATCTTTTCTGGAGAGGGCAGGAGTTTTCCAAGCTTAGGGTGAACTTTTGGAAAGTCATATATTCCCCTTGCAAGGCGGCGGATGGTTCCTTTTTGAACAAGGCGGTGGAGAGCAATATCGACAGCTTGCCGACTACCAAAGCTTAAAAAGTCCGTTGGAACAAAAACAGCACCATGCCCGAGGCTGTTTATAGCCTTCAGTATTTGATCGTCA
>CAZFWE010000282.1:0-1940 GCA_964522685.1 uncultured bacterium
GCTAGGCCTTACCAGGTCATAGAGCGCCTTAGAGACAGAAGAAGTTTTGATATTTGCTTGAATACCTGCGGTCTTAAGGATGTCTAATGCGAAGGTCATGCAATTTTGGTGCAGGAAGTTGAATCGAAGAGGGGTCTTTGCATAATTCTTAACTTTCTCGAGCGCGTTGTGGAATTTTTCCTCAGTAACAGGAATTGTAGTTGTGCGGCGGATGTCAAACTTGCTGAACTCTTTAAAGTCGCGTGAAGCAATAGCGACATTGTATGTCGCGAGGATGCGGAACAATTTTTTGAGGGTTGGCTCAGCCTCATTATTTGGAGTTTCGAAACCGAAAGAGTAAACTTTCCCCTCTTTATCAATCATTCGTAGTCCGACGTGTCCGATCTGATCGAGTCGATTTTTTCCTCCTGTAAACACCTGGATGAATCCGCAATTTTCTCGCAGGGGAGCCTTTTTGCCTTGTTTGAAGAATTTTAACCCATGTTCATAGAGCCTGCCCATTTCATTGGGATTTAGCTGATGGACGTGTTCTATCCAGTTATAGCGCGTTTGTGAAATCAACCCATTGGGATATAGGTAATTGCATTCTTTCCATTCCCCTTGGGCATTTTTTAGGAGGAACTTTTGTTGCGTAGGGTCGTACTGAATATCGCTGAGGATTAGATCCCAAGAAGTCCATTGTCCTTCTTTTAGAAGATGTGGTTGTCCATTGATTATTTTGATCCCCTCTTTCAGCTCGGAATTTGAATCTTTTAAAGAGGTTTCATAGGCCCGTATAGAGTAGAAAATTTTGGAATCGTAAAGGAAATCTAAGAAGTCGCAATATCCAGCGATGTTCAATAAATCTTGTTTTAGCAAGTTCTTATCGACCCAGTCATATTGAGCAATCAACGCTTCAATTTTTTCTCCCCTTTTTGGAACGTTGGATATTTCATCGGGTATCATTAGTTCTATTCGGCCTAACGGTGGGCTGGCGGGAGAATTCAAATTAATTTGTTGAGGAATCATAAATTTTCCTTAATTTGTCTTTTTATGTGAATATAATACCATTAAATATTACTATTATTCAATAGATGATTTAAGAATATCCAGAAAGCTCAAAACAATATGGGCTACCTCGAAGCTCGGCCCAACTAACAATTCAAGTCTATGGCCGAGTCCCGCATATAGTATTTATTTGAATTTTCTTAAGTAGACCTCTTTCGAAACTCCATTTGCTTGTCAAAATGGCAGTTTTTTCAAGCAAAGCGAGTTTCGAAAGAGGTCTATTATATTCAACATCACTCTTATTGTTTGGCGGGGGAAGCATGCTCAAAAATTTAGTTTCGAAAGAAGTCTAGTGAATTGACATCAAGTTGAGCGTTTGTTATACTCCCTGCGCTTTAAGGAGGAGGATTTTATACAAGTACAATTTGATCCAGCTCTGAAGGCGGCCTCCGCTCAAGCCCCTATTGAGATAAGACCCTCCTTGGCTCCATTGGGCAGCGGGGATGGAACTACGACTCTTCAGTCGATAGCTCCGGCGGAAGACTCGGGTTGCTGCCTGTGGAATATGCTTTCTTCCATTTGGAACTGGTTGAAGTGGTTGTGTTTTTGTTCTTCCAAGGCAGAGTCTACCGCTAAGATTCAGCAAAACACGCAAAAACCTCCTCAACAGAACATTGTTGAGTCTCCTGCTGAGATTCAGCAAAATGCTCAAGAACTCCGCCAACAGAATATCGAACAGAACATTAAGCAAATCCTCAAGGATCATTTTTCAGACTTTTTTTTGGATGAAATGGATCAACCGAAATGGAAAGCGGCTGTTTTTATTGATTTAAACGGTCAATTTTTTGTTCAATGCCGCCAGCTGACTCGAGAGAGTGCCATCCCATTTAGAGATGAAATTAGCAATCAAGTGGACTTGAAAGAATTCATCAAAAATAACCTTGAAACTCTTA
>CAZFWE010000283.1:0-1934 GCA_964522685.1 uncultured bacterium
CGTTTCCGCACGGATGCCACATGCCCACTTTTCAATCGACAGGAATGGACGGTTAGCTGCCGCTCAAACAACAGGCGCGACGCTGGCTCATCTCGTCTTAAGAGGCAGCGAAACGAAGCCCAATTGCAGCCCAGCAAGCGTACAGGCAGCTTTACGGGCGCTAAAAGAACATCATCTCGAAGAACGGCTGGCGATCGACTGTTCTCACGGCAATAGCGGCAAAGATCCAAAGCGGCAGAAATGGGCATTCGAAACGGCGATAGAGCAAATCGAATCGGGCAATCGGGCAATCCGCGCATTGATGCTGGAAAGCAATCTGGCTCCCGGAAAACAGCCTCTCGGCGACGAACCGGAGCAGCTCCACTACGGCGTTTCGATCACCGATCCTTGTTTGGGCTGGGAAGAGACGGAAGAACTCCTTTTACGCGCAGAGGAGCGATTGTCCTTGACGTCGATGAGTTCCGTCCAGAAATGATGCTTCCAAACTTCTAAAAGCTCTTTGTCTTTTGTGAATACTTCCACTTTGTAGGTCAGAATCCGCAAGTTCTTGTCCTCTGTCGAAAAAAAGAGCTCGATATAATCCCGCTTTCTTTCAACACGGCGGCTAAAAATTTGCTCGGAGTTATCCCAGAGCCGAACGGTGATAAGCATCGTCAATTGCCGATCGAATTGGCTTTTGGGAAAATCCCACTTCACTAACAGTTTTTGACCGTTCGGCGGATGCGCTTTCCTCGGATCGGGCGTGTTTACATGGGTGCTCGCAAGATGTTTTTCATCAATCCATTCTTGCTGGACATAGAGATGATTTTTATAACAACTCGTCAAAATCAGAAGCTTGAGAAGAAGCGATGAAAAGAGTATTTTTTTATGCATGAAGGATCCCGAGAGCATTGCTGGCCTTGTTTTTTCTCCCGATCGATCGTCTATCCTTCTCATCCTTCGAAGAGATGTCCCCGTCTGGGTACTTCCTGGAGGAGGGATCGATCCGGGAGAAACGCCGGAACATGCGGTCATGCGGGAGATTTTGGAAGAAACGGGCTTAACTGTCAAAATCGATCGACTCGTCGGTCGATATTATCCAATCAACCGGCTCGCTAAGAGGACACTCGTCTATGAATGCACTGTCCTCCGAGGCAAAGTCCAGGCCACGGAAGAAACAAGGGCCGCTAAATTTTTCTCTCTCACCTCACTGCCGCCTCAGCCGCCTCCCTATCCGGAATGGATCGAAGAAGGGCGCGTTGCAAAACCACCGGTGACAAGAGATCTCATTTCGGTCAATTACTCGACTGGCTTCAAGTATGCGCTTACTCACCCACTTCTTGTGCTTCGCTTTCTCTTAGCAAGGATGGGATTACCTGTGAATACTAAATAGGATGGTTTACTTTATTGTTTGACAGTCCCTTAGCCAAACAGCGATTTTTCGGGCGACTTCTCTCGATCTCAAAAGAGATGTATGCCCTTCGTTCTCTACAATCATCTGTTTTTCCGGATCATTTCCATGAAGGGCTGATTCAAGGGGGACGACCCCGTCAGTCTTCGAAGCAACCGAATAGAACCGGATGTTAGGAGCTTCTTCAATAGAGCGGCAGACTTCTTCGAGAAGTGGAGAACCTCTCCTCATCTCATGCCCATCCGCGCCTTCGCCGAGCCAATAAGCGAGAGGACTTCCGCGCATTGGAGAGCCGATGGTTACTACGTCGGTCACTGTATTCGGCTCCGCGTATTGAGTCGCATAGAGACAACTCACAATCCCCCCCATCGAATGCCCGACAAGAGCTATCGTATCGCTCCCCGTCTCTTCTTGGATCTGCCGAACCTTCTCTCGTAGCTGTTCCGCATAGTCGCGAATCGACCAAAACTTGCCGCTCATCGTACCGTCGCCGAGATCGATGGTGTAGATAGGCCCGCAACCCGCTTCTTTCAGCCCTTCAATA
>CAZFWE010000284.1:0-1929 GCA_964522685.1 uncultured bacterium
GAAATGACTGCGCTTCAGAATGAGCGTGCTGAGCTAGAGAAGAAGATTCATAAAGGCTCTTTCGTTGCTGATTTCGAAGGAGTTGTTTTGCGTCGCTTTAAGCAAGCGGGAGATGAGGTTTTCAATGGAGACCCTGTCTTCCTCATTTCCAACAGCCAAAAACGGTGGATTGAAGCGGAAATACCCGAGGAGATGCTGATGAAAATACGCGTTGGGTCCCCTGGGTTTATCGAATTCGCTTCATTTCCTAAAAAGAAATGGCAGGCTCAAGTTTCTTGGGTCAGTCCAGTTGCAAAAGAAGGAAAGCTGAAAATACGGCTCACAGCGGATAATTTGCCCTCTTATTCGGGACTTTCTGCCAAAGCCTCGATTCAAACGCGCAGTCTCTGAGATTAGGTTCCTATGCAACTACCGATTGAACTGCAAGAGGCGATTGGAGCTCTCACTGAAACGCTTTCGACGAGGGATTTAAGGGAGGCTCGAGAAAAGATATCCGCGGATTACCGCACAGGAGCTCCGTCTGCAAGGGCATTTCAAGATTCGAACCAGCTTTTCTCCTATCTCGTGACCCGCATGCCAGCGACCTATGCGGCAAATGCAATGGTTTTTCAGGCTATTCGAGAACGTCTTCCCCAATTTCAATGCCATACTCTTTTGGATTTAGGCGCTGGACCGGGGACGGCTTCTTGGGCTGCTTTGGAAATTTTTGCGGAGCTAGAGGAACTTCATTTGATCGAACGGGAACAGTCTGCTATAGAAATCGGCAAAAAATTAAGCGCAAATAAGCCGGTTTTAGAAAGAGCTAAATGGCAGTGCGCTTCTCTCAACGGGAAGTGGCCCATCGAATCCGCTGATCTGGCGGTCCTTTCCTATGTGTTTGCGGAAATGGACCGGGAGGAAAGCGTCTCTCTTTTGAGCCGTCTCTTTGAAAAAAATATTTCTCTTGTGGCCATCCTAGAGCCAGGAACTCCCAAAGGGTTTGAACGAATTCGTTTTTTTCGAGAAATTGCTTTGCAAAAGGGGGCTCAAATAATTGCTCCTTGCCCTCATCGATTCACCTGCCCAATGCAAGGGAATGATTGGTGCCATTTTCCCGCACGCGTGGAGAGGACCCGCCTTCACCGGCAGCTAAAACAAGGATCCCTCGGATATGAAGATGAAAAATATTCATATGTCGTTTATGCAAAACCAAATTTCGTTTTAACTCCTATTAAAGCAAGAATCACCCGCTTCCCACAAAAAGGTTCTGGCTTTGTGCGCCTTCCTCTTTGCGCGGAAAATGGAAAACTCCAAGAAATAACTGTGACCCGAAGCGATACAGAGAATTATCGTTTAGCTCGTGATTCAGAGTGGGGATCTATCTGGAGGTAGGCAGGGAGATAGGTAAGAAATTCTTTCTGGACTTGCTGTAGTTGGAAGTAGTAATAACATCTTAGCTGTAGATTGATATATTATGGTTTGTTATAATTGTCGAAAAAATGGGGATGTTATGATGTTTGATGAATTAGAGGCGAAATTAGTTCGCCTTATGAGTTTTCCACTGAAAAATCAAATTAAAATTGACTTTGATTTAGTCAAAAAAACATTTCAATTGTCCATTGCGATTTACCGGTCGGGAAAGAACATTCCTCTTTCTGTGCGTAACTATGTGGAAGCGCGGCAAGGAATGACATTTAAGCCTCACACGACGTCATTTCGATTCGAAAATGAAACCGTTGAGCTCGTTCAAGAGGTTCCCTTTGAACGGGGATTTCAAGAAACGTTGAGGCAGCAAACGGATGAATTTTGGCACGTGGCGAAAAGTTGCTATCAGATCTTAATGGAAATTGCGGCGGAAGAAAAGACCTCTTGCATAACTTAGGGACTCTTAAATAGTGACTGCTCCCTCGCCTAAAGGCGAAGGCTTCTAGGGATTTCTCCCAGGCCATC
>CAZFWE010000285.1:0-1916 GCA_964522685.1 uncultured bacterium
TTTTCTAATACTTCTGGCATGAACTTCTGCCCTCCGAAACCGGGGCTAACCGTCATGAGCAAGAGAAGATCGCATTGCGTCAAATATTTAAGAATCATCGAAAACGAAGTCTCAGGGCGGAATGCGAGGCCCGCTTCAATTCCGCATCTACGGATGAATTCCAAGGTTTCTCCCACGTCCTCGGTCGCTTCAAAATGAAATGTAATCCGGTCGGCTCCCGAAGAGGCGAAAGCCTCCACATAGTCGTAAGGATTATAAATCATCACATGTACGTCGAGAAAGAGATTTGTCGCTCGATTGATAGCGGCCACGGCGCGAGGTCCCAACGTGAGATTGGGAACGAAATGGCCATCCATGATGTCGATGTGAATCGCATCGGCGCCCGCCTGTTCTAGGGCTTTTGCCTCATCCGCAAGATGGCCGAAATCCCCCGATAGGATCGAGGGACAGACTAGGATATTCGGGTTATCTTTGTGCATATTCTTCGGGTATACTTTATACCGAAGAAGGGAAATTTTTGGGAACTATGTTTTCGAGGTTGACAAGAGGATCTCTTTGGTCAAAAAAAGCTTATCCTGCGATATTACCGTTCTTACGACCTGCAACTGGGTAGTCCAGGGATTGAAGGATTCCTTCGTTCCTTTTCAGGTTGGTTTCCGTTAGCGCTTGTACCGCTAGCCTCCTCACTTCCTCCGAAGTCCATGCTGCATTTGGAAAATCTCTTGGGAGGGATTGCGTTAACGCGTTGACGAGAAATTCGAATTCCGGTGATGTGGGTTCGATGGGTTCCTTCGAGCTTTTCCCTAAATGGACATACAACCCTAGGCAGGATCGATATAAATATTCGTTCAATGCGATTCTTTTTATTTCATCAACAGACAGTTTGGTCTGTCTCTCTATCAATCTATCAACAATCGATTCCATCATCGAAACTCGCGGCTGGAGCTGCTCATCTTCAGGAGTAATTTTCCCTTGAATATAAGGCCAGAGAAATGCATCTACGAATTTCTCAATAAACTCCTGATCCGTTACAGGGGTTGTAGGATTCGGTGAAAGAGAAGGTTGCCTTGGCACTGGAGGGTGCTCTAAAATGCATTCCCTTTCGACAACCATCCCCCAACGCGTTTTAAGGAAAAACGTCTTCTTATTGGAATCTTGAGGAGCAGGAGGGTTCGGAACAACAGAAAGTGGTTTTGATGGGCAAGGACTTTCGGAAACGATTGGATCACGAGAGGAGTTGCCCAGAACGGTCAACAAACCTGAGCATTGAGGAGCTGCTGGCACCTTTTTTATCTCAGAAGGCGTTTGGGGAGGGAGCGTTTCTTGCGAACCTTTAGGCGTCGAAGCACGAGAGGAATTGCCCACCACAACGGTCAACAAACCTGAGCCCTGAGGAGCTGGGGGAGGCACTGGCGGACCGGGGTCCGAGAGCGTCGACGAAACCTCAGGGATGTAAGAAAATAAACGCAGAAAGAGAAGGGTAATGGTATTCAAGATAGGGGGCAATAAAAGCAATCCGACAACAAAATGGGCAACACGCCCTACAAGACTTGAAATATCCGCTTTGTCTAATTTAGCAAAACAAGCCTTAAAATTATTTTTTGCTTCTACATAAGGGTGCATAAATAGGACAGAGCAAGAATAATCGGTTACACTAGATGGGATTTGTAAATAACTGTTTAACACAACCACTCCAATTTCTACGGGAAGTTATATTCTTACAGAAAATTAAAATCAATATATAAACAAATTACAATAGAGCTCTAACAAATCTGTCTTGCAATTCCTTTTCTGAGGAAAGGAGCATGACGCCCATGTAAGGCGTGTCGTAGACATCTAACGAAAAGTGAACGAACTGATGGACTGGGATTTTGAGTTCCTCGAGCTTCTTGAGAAGCGCTCGTTTTCTCTCCCCT
>CAZFWE010000286.1:0-1894 GCA_964522685.1 uncultured bacterium
CGATTTCCGCAGCCTATGGATTACCCGTATCGGCGTTGCGGCAAAAATCAACGGAATTTCTTACAGCAAGCTGATCAACGGTATGAAGAAGATGGGTTGCGCATTGAATCGCAAGGTTCTTGCCGACCTAGCGATCTGTGATCCAACAACATTCACCAATGTTGTCGGAACTGCGAAGAAAGGCCTAGTCGCTTAAATTTTCTAAAGAGCGCTGGATAGATTCAGCGCTCTTCTTTGAGGGAAACGAATGTCACTTTCTGATCAAATCGAAACCCTTCGTTTTCAATTCATCGAAGAATTAAAAGGGGCTGCGTCCTCTAAAGATCTCGAACCGCTCAAGACCAAATATCTCGGTAAAAAAGGGCCCGTCGCCAATCTTATGATCGAGCTCAAAAATTGCAATGCCGAAGAGCGTCCTCAACTGGGGAAACTGATCAACCATCTTAAAGAAGAGCTCTCCTCTCATTGCGACAACAGCCTAGCTCGTCTTAAATCCCAGGAATTCGAAGCCCAATTTGCGCAGGAGTGGCTCGACTATAGCCTCCCTGGTCGAAAGAAAAATCTCGGCCGGATGCATCCGGTGACTCAAATGCTTCAGCGAGTGCTTGATATTCTCATTGGCATGGGCTTTTCTGTTCAATTAGGACCTGATATCGATACCGATTACTATAATTTTGAAGGACTTAACTTTCCTCCAGATCATCCGGCTCGCGATATGCAGGATACCTTCTATCTCTCCCCGGACTTTCTTCTTCGCACCCATACTAGTAATGTCCAAGTGCATATGATGGAAAAAGCCTCTCCGCCCATTCGCGTCATCGCCCCTGGTCGTTGTTTCCGGAATGAGAATATCTCCGCTAGATCCCACGTCTTTTTCCATCAAGTGGAAGGGGTTTATATCGACCATGGCGTAACTTTTGCCGATCTTATGGCAACGATGGAAGAATTCATTTCCAAGCTTCTCGGAGAGAAGGCTGAGATGAGATTTCGCCCCAGCTATTTTCCCTTCGTCGAACCGGGGCTTGAAGTCGATATCCGATGTACTCGTTGTCGGGGAGCGGGGTGCCGCATTTGCAAGCACACCGGCTGGCTGGAAATTCTCGGCGCTGGCATGGTTCATCCCAACGTCCTCAAATTAGCGAACATCGATCCGGAAATTTATACCGGCTATGCATGGGGGATGGGCATAGAGCGTTTAGCGATTAATTTTTACGATATTCCCGATATTCGGATGTTTACCGAGAATGATCTTCGGTTTTTGGAACAGTTTTCTTGATAATAAGTCGGGTAATCGATAAAATAGATAATCTATTTTAGTGCGGAAGAGTGGCAGAGTGGCCTATTGCACCTGTCTTGAAAACAGGAGGCCCGCAAGGGTCCGTGGGTTCGAATCCTACCTCTTCCGAATTAATGGATGGCGCGCTATCCCGCGTCATATTCGGAGTTGTGTAGTACACGGCTCCGTTGAGTAAATTGAGCGAATTTTTATCAAGGTTTGCTCAAATTAGAATTTATACATGAAGCATTCAAAATTTTCAGTAACCCCCCCAAAAACACACATAAGGAAGTAACCCGTGCATAAACACAAAGGTACCATTAAATTTTTCAACGCGCAAAAAGGTTTTGGATTCATCACACCAGACAACGGTGGCAAAGACATTTTCGTTCATGCCAACAATGTCAAAGGCGATCCTAAATCACTCCGCGAAGGGCAAAAAGTCGAGTACGTAGAAGGTACAGGACGCAAAGGCCCAGAAGCTACAGAAGTCAACCCTCTGTAATTTCTCCTTTTATGAAGCCTTCTATTCTAGAAGGCTTCTTCTTCACATTTCTTATGGAAAGATGTCTGAGCGGCTGAATGAGCGCGCCTCGAAAGCGTGAATACGCGCAAGTG
>CAZFWE010000287.1:0-1857 GCA_964522685.1 uncultured bacterium
TTGTTTCTCGAATTTGCCTTTGATCCAAAGGAGCTTTACACCCCATACGTTCGTCGGAGTCCCGAAGATGAGGACTGGGGCGCTCTGTGGCACTCGACCGCCCGCTATCTCTCCTTTCTCTACCTCGACGATTCGATCGAATATCTTCTTTTTCTCGATGCAGACGAAATTATAGAAGGAAAGAAGTTTGCCGAATGGCTTCAAAAAGAAGATTACCAAAAGTGGGACGCTCTTTGGTTTTTCGCGCATTGTTACGGCTTTTTGCCATCGAGGCAATCTTCCACTTTCCAACAAACAGCACTTCTCGTTAAAAGAAGTGAGATTTCTCCGCTCAAAATTCTAAGCGCACAGGAGCGCTTCGGTCTATTTGCGGGACTTTCGGGACCGAAAAGACTTCAAATCATAGATTTCGATGGCAAACCGATGATTCATCATTATAGCTGGGTGAGGTCCAAAGAAGAGCGCTTGAAAAAGGTGCGTACGTGGGGCAAAAAACATTTGTGCAATTGGGATGAATGGCTAGAGAAGTCTCCAGAGATGGGCGATAATTCAGAAATTCTTCCCTATTTCGATCCCTTCACCGTAATGGTTCCTTCTGTTTTTCCAGAACAGGGATCTTTTGACAGAGCCGATTGCAAAAATGTCATTCGGGTGAACCGACAAGTCGCATTTCGCAAAGAGCTTGAAATGCTATTTTAAGGAGGCTGTATTAAATGTATTATTTGAGATAACCATTGCTGGTCGTAGTTTTTTTCAATTTCTCTTCCGCGAGTTGGCTCAGGATCGAATAACCAGACATCGCCGCGTAAAATTTCAAGTATCATCTAGGCCATCTTCTGAGGTCTGTTCAAGAATGGATCGTTCTTTAAGTTCTTCTTTCCAAGCCCGTTTGTTTTTTTTCAATTTTGCATAAGCTTCATTGATTTTATGCATCCGCCATTCTCTGTGATAAGCGAGGACGGCGTGTTCTATGACTTCGACCGGATCATTTCTTGTTAGAAATAGCAACTCATTTTAATACGACTTTACAAGCCATTTTTTATGCTTTGCAACGACTTAAGATCACAAGAAAAAAAAGACTACGCTTTACAAGGAAAGAAACGAGGAAGTCAGAGCCGAGTTTATCAATGTCAATTTAAATGACTATATCCCACATTCCGCACCCTGCTCCGCAGGGCAATAATCAAGTTCAAAGATTTTTTGATGCGATCAAAAAGTGAGGAAAATTAGCCTGAAAGGGTAACCAGACATCATATTTTAATAAAGATTTTTTTGCATCTCCTGTAAAATCAGCCGTCTTTTATTCAGGAGTCATTATGCAAAATGCGTATCGCAGCAAAAATTTAGATCATCTAGGCATTGTATCTCAAATTTGTGATGAAATTGGCGTCGTAGAACTGATCGATAAAAAGATCCCACCAGATCCAAGCATGAAAATTTCACATGGAGAATGCATCAAGCTCATGTTGATCAATGGCCTTGGCTTTACATCTAGACCTTTATATCTTGAAGCACAATTTTTCTCTTCGCGGCCTGTGAATCGCTTCTTGATGAAAGACTGCGAAGATGCAATCAATGACGACCGACTAAGACGAACTCTGGACCAAATTTTTGCCTCTGGATGTGATCCTTTATTCGCATCTGTAGCCGCTCAGGCTGCTCTACGCTTTGGGGTATCTAAAAAATTTCGACATCTAGATTCCACGAGTATGCAAGTGCATGGAGAATACGATAACGAAGAAGGCGTTGGCTTGGTCACATTTGGATATTCGAAAGATCATCGTCCTGATCTAAAACAATTTATGATCTATCTGATGTCGAGCCAAGATGGAGACGTCTCGCTTCTAGCGAAAACAG
>CAZFWE010000288.1:0-1839 GCA_964522685.1 uncultured bacterium
TTTTCCCGCACTCTTCTCTTTTTCTACTGTCAAAAAAACGTTTCAAACGCTCTCTCATTCGACCCCAGTGATGTTGCCATCACCTCAAATCTCACTTGTTGAGATGTCTTAAGCAGTCTCGCTGCTCTCTTTCTTTTGCTTTTCTCATTCACTTTCAAAAGAATAAGAATTACCATACACAATCCTCGGAATTTTCCGCAATGCCTTTCGATTTTCTCTCGAAAAACCCGCTTAAATTAGGGCTGTGAGGGGGCATTTATTTTTTTTCTAGATCGAAGGAAGAGACAAAAATCCGATGGAAATCGCTCTCAAGCTCGGGATTTTTCGTCTGTAGAATGTAGGAATGCTCACCTGTAGAAATCAGGTGCTCCATATACCAGTAGCCATTTTTCCAATAGATCAGCTCCGTTCCCTCTTCGTCGATCCTTTCAAGAGTAATGATCGCACTTCCTAAACTGGTTTTTCTCTCATTCAATAAGTCTTCTGAGGGACCTGATATCTCGAGCAAGAATTCGCTTCCCCCGGCTGAGGCCGATATTTCCATCTCCGAACCATCTGCTTTCGTGTATTTGTAGCTTGGCTCAACCGGAAAGCTGACAAGGATTTTTTCAGAATTAATCTGTTTGGCAAATACGACCCAAATGGAAGGATCGCTCTCATCTGCACCCAATGGAGAGTCTTCTTTTTCAGATCTGTCTACCGCAACCCAGCCATTGGAATTTTCTTCCATTGGCAATTCGATCTGAATAAAGCCGATTAAAAATAATACTTTAAATATAACCAATCATCACCGCTCAATTTTTTATATAAATTATAACATGGAAATTAATTACAAAAAAGAATCTAAAAATTTTATTGATATAGATTCAAAAACCTGGACGAATTTTTTGGACTTTTCAACAAATAAATAAATTTCTTTACAAATTAAAGAGATCTTTTGATATAGGCTTTAGATGGATCTTAAACCACTTAAGGAGCCATCACATGTGTCTCTCTACTTTTTTCGCGTTCGTTATCGGTTCGTATCTTTTTTTAGTCAGCCTGGCGATGCTGGTCCACCAGCAGCGTTTTAAAAAAATCATGGCAGATACTTTAAGCGACCATCCTTTGTTGGCGCTGACAGGCTGCTTAGGAATCATCTTTGGCTTAGTGATCGTCACCACCCATAACTATTGGGTCTCTGATTGGCCGCTTTTAATCACGCTGGTCGGTTGGTTTTCGCTACTGCAAGGAATTGCTAGGCTGTTTGCCCCCAATGAATTTGCTAAAATGTGCAAACAGTTCCATGCGAAAATGGGCTACTATCTCGTCACCTGGATTTGGCTGCTCATCGGCCTCTATCTGATTTGGGCGGGATTTGCTAGCTCGAATGCGCAAATGATGATGAGTAAATAATTATCCTTTGATCACCAAATGCGGGTTTTCAGTCGAGCTACCATACTCGCTAAACCCGCCTCTTGACAAGCTTTCACGACTGCCTCTATATCTTTCAGTTCCATTGCCAAAAATAAACGCTTGAGTTCTTGCATAATTCCAAGATACGATAGCCTTCAATTATGTCTAAATCGATTTGGCTCCACCCTCTTGAACTTTCCGATGTCAACCGACGAGCAGAAGATACGCTTTCCCATTTCCTCGGGATCGAGTTTATAGAAGTTGGCCATGATTTTCTCACTGCGCGGATGCCCATAGCTCCCAAAGTATCGCAGCCAATGGGAATTATGCACGGCGGAGCTTCAGCGGCGCTGGCCGAAACGGTCGCTAGCGCGGCGGCCAATTACTGTGTCGATCAAGTGTCAAAAGTATGCGTCGGACTGGAACTCAATATCAATCATCTCC
>CAZFWE010000289.1:0-1834 GCA_964522685.1 uncultured bacterium
CGCAAGGCCTTGCTAAATATTTTTTTCCGGGGATTTCCTGGAGCCAAATCGCAGACGGCGAAAAAGTCCAGGCCGTTGCATTGAAGGTTCGTAAGTCTTCATCCCTCGGGACAGTCCCCTCTTTAAGTCCATTGATCCAAGAGCGGTATGCGAAAAGAAACTCCCGTTTTTTCATAGGAAATGCATCGAAGGAATATCCTCCCGAAAGGGGATAAATCTCGAAGACCTCATCAAAGAGAAGAGAGAGTTCTTCCGGTTCTACAAGCGCCTGGATCTTCAACCATTTAGCCGCTTGGAAGCTCCCTTCGATCTGGGGGGTGGAAATGCGAGTCATATCGTTCTAAACTTAGCGGAGCGGGAAAGCAAAAGCCCCCCGACAACCCCGAAGGTAATGTAGCAATCGGCTAGATTGAAAATCGCAAAGGAACGACCCCAGAAACAAAAATGGAAAAAATCGATTACATGGCCGTAGACTAAATAATCGATTCCATTTCCGACCGCTCCTATGACGATCAGCCAAAGAGGCAGAGCCGGAGTTTTCCCCTTATTGAAAAACAAGAGATAGGCGATCAGTCCGCTGATGATCAAAGAGCGCAAGAGAAAGAGAAGTCCCGAATGGCCTTGGAAAATTCCCCAAGCGGCGCCGCTATTGACCACGGTATTGAGAGAAAAACTGACCCCTGAGACGTCAAAAAGAGAGATCCCGCCATAAGGATAGCCGAAGATTTTCGGGAGCATTGCGGGAACAAAAGAATTTGCCAGCACTTTTGAAACAATATCAAGGCCTAAGAGCGAGGCAAAAACGAGGATCCACTTCTTCATCAAACAAGGCCCTTCTCGAATCTTTCTTGAGCCTTCACAGTCATCGTAGCATAAGGAACTGCTTCCAGGCGTTTGATTGGAATTTCCTCGTTTGAAAGATCGCAAACTCCGTACGTTCCATCTTCGATCTTCTCCAAAGCGCGATCGATTTGACGGAGAATCGAAAACTCCTTATTCGTCACTTCAAGATTAATATTCTTTACGAAATCGTCTGTCCCCTCGTCTGCCGCATGCTGCGAATATCCTTTCGCTTCATCGGGAGAAGTGACTTCTTTTTTCGATACTGCCAGCGTGCGCATGATTTCCTTGCGCATTTCCTCGAGTCTCTTTTTAAAAACTGCGATTTCATTATTCTTCAGCGGCATGGGTATTTTCCTCATATTCAAATTCTTTCAGCGAGAGGGATCCTTGAGGGTCTATCGACTGAATTGCTTCCACTAGTTCCTTCATATCCTTAAACCGCTTATACACACAAGCAAAGCGGATATACGCCAGAACATCACTTGCCAAAAGGTTCTTGAGAACGATCTCTCCTAGCTCCTGGCTGCTGATCTCGCGAAGGCCTTTGCCCACGAGATCAGCTTTAATCGTATAAGCGAGGTTGCGCACCTGATCATGGCTGATGCGCGTATGCCTACATGCCGCATCCATTCCATTGATCAACTTCTCTTGGCAGAAATCCTCGAATGTGCCGTCTCTTTTCTTTACCTGAAGACTCAAATCGACCGTTTCAAACGTCGTAAAGCGGCGCATGCACTGACCGCATTCCCTTCGACGGCGAATCGCATTCGTCTCAGCCGCGAACCGAGAGTCCGTGACCTTCGAGTCTTCATGATTACAAAATGGGCACCTCATGAACTTTCCACACTATGCTACCCTGGGGTACTGTTTATACCGCTCGTAATTTGAATGATCCCTGGTATAGGGAGTAAAGAAATTTTTGTGAACTTCTTTTTTCAACGTTAAAGAGGCTTGTTTTTGGCGCTGCATTCTACCAAAAAGAGCGAGTTGG
>CAZFWE010000290.1:0-1820 GCA_964522685.1 uncultured bacterium
GGGATGTTCGAGTTTCGGTGAGTTCCGCAACTGTGGGCATCGGGGCGATGAGTTCAAGAATACATTTAAATCTCTTCACAATTAGGAGTTTCGTATGAATCGGACAAACACGATCTTGCTCGCGGTGCTGATCAACGCGGGCCTTTTGGTCGTCCTTTTCGTAACAGCGCTGACCTCTCAAGAAGAGATCGCGATCGCGCCGACGCATGAAATATCGGGAAATTCGAGGACTGTGGAACCCTCCCCCCCACTCTTCGGCGATGAACTCGATTTGACGTTGCGCGCAGCTTCTCAACCGACGAATGTGGAACCCCTTCCGCAAGTAGTGTTGGAAAAAAATAAAGAGACTCCGATCATCCACTTGCTTCCTCCGATCGCGCCCACTCCGGAGGCCTCTACTGCTTCTGTCGTGGATAAACCAGCGTCTACACCCTCTCTCACAACTCTGGAAGTGGTGGTGAAAAAAGGCGATACCTTGGAAAAAATTGCGAAAATCCGCAATACGACGGTCGATGAGATCATTAAGCTCAACCATTTGCCGAGCAGCTTTCTTCGCGTGGGTCAAACGCTCAAGCTTCCCGCTGAAAGAACAGAAAAGGCTGCGATGAAATCCGCTCCAAAGGCTGCTGAGAAGCTCGCGCAACGAGAGGGTCCTGATTATTATACCGTCAAAGTGGGAGACAATCCCTGGAGTATTGCGATGAAGCACCACCTCAAAGTGGAGGAGCTTCTCAAGCTCAATGGACTGAATGAGGAAAAAGCCCGGAAGCTAAAACCAGGCGACCGTCTTAGAATTCGATGAAAAACCGTTCTTCCATTGTTTTGATTTTTTCCTCAACGCTCCTCTTCTCAATCGGGCTGCTCATGGTATTCAATACAACCTCAGCGGAGATTATCGACCGGTCGTTGGATGTAAACCTCCACACTGCGCTCTATAAGCAACTTGCGTATGGCGGTGTCGGTATTGCTCTAGGATTTATGGCGTATGTGATCGGCTATGAAAAGCTACTGCAGTGGAGCTTCCCACTTCTTTGCTGCGCAACGCTTCTTTTAGCCGCACTCTTTGTCCCAGGATTCGCTCAAACGATCAACGGCGCCCGCCGCTGGCTCTCGATTTTCGGATTTTCTTTTCAACCTTCCGAAGCCGTGAAGATTTTGATTCCCGCAGTATTTATCCAATGGTTTTTGCAGCGCAATGAGATCGATTTTAAGTCGTTTTTTAAGATTCTCGGGTTGATCGCAATTCCGGCGGGGCTTATTCTCATGGAACCTGACAATGGTACGGTAGCGATTCTCATTTCCCTCATGGTCGTTCTTTTTTTGCTTACGAAGATTCGGTGGCGGTATTGGGCGTTGCCGCTTGTCTCTTTGATCGCAATTGGTGGCGTTGCTGCGCTCAAAATGCCTCACGTACCCGATCGGATCCGAATCTATCTCAATCCGGAGCTTGATCTGCGCGGCAAAGGCCACCAGCCTCACCAAGCTAAGATTGCAGCCGGCTCGGGGGGGCTTTTCGGGCGTGGATTGGGAGATAGCTTGCAAAAACTCAATTATCTTCCTGAGGCGAGGAGCGATTACATCGCCGCTATTTATGCCGAAGAGACGGGGTTTTTGGGGATGTTTCTTCTGATTGGGCTTTATTCGGCATTTGCCTATGCCGGTTTTTCGATCGCTTTCAAAGCGAGAGAGAAGGGCGCTTTTTTATTGGCAGCGGTCTTGACGTTTTTGATCGCCATCCAAGCATTTTTGAATCTCGGGATCGTCTCTGGGCTGCTCCCGAGTAAGGGGATGACCTTGCCTTTTTTCTCGCAGGGAGGAAG
>CAZFWE010000291.1:0-253 GCA_964522685.1 uncultured bacterium
CCGCATTCCGGTACTTTACCGAGAAGACTATTATCAAAAGGATTATTCACGGAGAGAGTTTTACCACTATCCGCTTGCACCCACTTTCCAGCGATATAGCAGGCTTGGCGGAATAAATCAGGGTTTTTTAATCCTTTCATTTTTTCTTCCTTTTTAGAGGTGTTGTTAAATAAGCCTGGTCGTTGCGAGGCTGCTTTTCTGTCCTTAGCAATCCAATTTTATGGCATATGTATAAAAGCTGGATCAACTATGT
>CAZFWE010000291.1:263-1810 GCA_964522685.1 uncultured bacterium
CGAGGTTGTCGTTGCGAGGCTGATTTTTGCCGAAGCAATCCAGAATGTTCAATATCTAAATTATCTTATAATCTCGAATTGATCACTCTGGATCAACTATGTTGTGACCATACTTTTTAGCCTCGCATTTGCGATGACGATAATCTTACGCATTAGGGCAGTCAGCGCAACCATTTTGCATTTACCCCTTCCGACTAAACTCTCATAATAAATTTTAAGATGAGAGTTTGAGTTTCTTGCTGCCATGGCGGCCAAATATAGCATGGGTTTTACGCCCTCCCTCCCATGACCTGTTCGCCTATAACCTCTATATTTACCGCTATCTCTTGAAATAGGTGCAACACCAACAAGAGAAGCAATTTCACGACGAGACAATTGACCTAATTCAGGTAGAGAGATAAGTAATTCAAAAGAAATAATATTTCCAATTCCCGGAATAGTTTTTAGCATTTTTCTTTTTTCTTTTAAAAGAATATCTTTATCAATCAGACTTTCAATAGCATTTGTAATGGCAGCTATTTCATTTTCAAGAAATTCAATATGCATTTTGATGCCATCTCTAACTGACCCTGATCGGGGAGATTGATATCGGTTTTTTTCAGCCACCAACATTTGCTTTAAATCTCGCCTTCGATGAACCAGCTCATACAATCTTGTCGATTCTGATGATGGAAAGCAGAATCTAGCAAGAGTGCGTGAACGCTCATATCCGTATAGACTCAAATAATATGCATCCAAGCTATCCGTCTTAGCTCCATTTCCAAGAGATCGAATAAAGCTCTTTATATGCCTAGTATGAGCTCTGTGAACCGGGTAATTACCTTCACAAAGGGCTAATAATAACTGTAACTCATAGCCTCCTGTAGGCTCCAGTATGCATAAAGCGGATGGCAATTCTTTTGCAAACTCATTGATAAATTTATTAATTCCTAAAGGTGGGTTTTCGTATTCCTTGAAAGATTTTTTCCCATAAAGTGCTACTACAAAATTGAATTTGCCAATATCAATGCCAATAAAATTATTATAAGATTCCACGTTACATTCTCGATATTTAATGTTTTCGATTGTAAGCGGGAGTGCGTAAGCATCCCATTCAACTATTCAAACGTATCGAGAGTTTTGGGCTAGAGTACCTTGATCCAGACGATCGCAAGATCAATTGCTTCACGGTCGCTCACGCCCGCGCTTCTTCCACTTTGATGGCTGAAGCTTTCCTCTCTTGTAGGCAATTAAACTATTGTTTGATTGCCTACGGAAGGATTTATATCAGAATTGAGACTTACAATTGCTTCGTCGCAAAGAGCACTCCTCGCAACGACCAACCTTCATTTATTTACAAAAAAGAAGCATTCTTAACCCGGACTCCCCAACCCCACCACCGCCAGATAAGTCTTAATCTCCTGCAACTGATCCGCACTGGCTTTCTTTGCCTTATACAAATCATCCTGAGCTGCTCGGATATCTGCCGGCGCCGCATTCTTATTCTTCAAATCTTCCAATATTCTACTTGCCGCACCCGCAGCTTCTTTCAACTTCACATAATTTTC
>CAZFWE010000292.1:0-1809 GCA_964522685.1 uncultured bacterium
GGCTCAAAAGAACCGAAAAATCGATCAAAATTTATTTATCGAACACCCTCTTAGCTCTGCTTCCTGCGCGAGCCGTTTATCGTAAGCATTCAGGTTCCAAATGTCTCTATTTTTGCCAAATGGATACACAATTCATCTTGCTCATTTCTATATGAATGATCGTCAGGGAAATATCTACCCTTCAGGTATCTTTCCTAATGAGTATACCAATGATCCACCTCTTACTGCCAAATTGTGGTTGCAAGAAAAAAATCACTGAGATTTGCTGACCTGATTCTAGAAAACCTCTCAGATGGGATTTAAGGCCTAATTTCTGCTAGGCACTCCTCCATCAATTGGCGAGCTTCGTCTTGTTTTGCATTCCAATTCGCTCTGTTGAAGGAAAAGGGGTAGCACCAAAGTGTATCTTCTGTGAGACATTTTGCTTTTTCAAGATAGACTTTAGCCTTTTCTTGGTCGGAAGAGAGGAAAAATTTTGCTGCTTTGATATGGAGAGCAACCCACTCAAAATTGAGGTCCCAAGCTGCAAGTGTGTGATTTTTCTGATCAAATCGCGTTCTTGCAAGTTCGAGATCAGCATGCTTGAGAATGAAAGGGAGAAACTGATCAATGTAATTCGGTGTCTGGCCTGGATCAGGGAAAGTAAATGAAAAACGTTGGCCTAAAACTAGATTCAAAATCTTCATTCTATCATAGTTGCATTGACTCCATCGACTATCGAGACGAGATAGAAATTCATGACATAAATTGACGATCGTAGTCCAATAAAAATTCAATTCTTTGTGTTTTAAAGTTAGATCTGTTTGATTCCGGATCACTCCACGAATGTGCATAGCCTTAATTTCAGTTTCGAGAAGTATCAAAATTCCCGTTAATGTGGATGTTTGTTCTCGTACCCAAAATTCCGCACCGTGGACAGGGAAATGCAAATCTTCTTCTAATTCAAGGATTTGAAGGAAGTAAAGTTGGAGGGGCTCAGCATGAATAGACTTGGCATCGAATGGGCTGAGTAAATGATACGAGAGGTTGCTATTAGCTGCATCGACTACCAGTTCATGCGCTAAATGAAGTAATGCATCGTAGCTTGCAAAAATTTCACCTTCTTCTAAACTGAAAGTATTGAGATACTTCTGTCGCTGTTCCGCATCTGTCGTCGCAATACGAATACCAGAAGCTAAAGGTTCTACATTCCTACCACTTTGACGATATGACTGTAGTTGAAGGGACAACAGTTCTTTGTACATGTGAAAGCGAGTATCTAGGTCTCTTTGCTCTAGCTGTGCTTTCAATTCAGCACGTGCTAATTCTCCGCTTGCACAGAGTGATGTAGCCCCAAACAGGCAAACCATCATCAAAAGAGAGAATTCAAATTTACTGCTTATAAAATTCCTCAAAAAATTGAGGCTTTTTGTAGATAAAGACATAAATCCTCCAACGAGTAAGATGAGCTGCAAATATGCTGTCTTTCGTCATTTAAGGCCAGTTTTTTTGGCTAAAGGTTTTTAGAATGGTCTACACACAACACACCCTGTACATGAAATACAGGGTGTTTTTGATGGCGGAGGGGGATGCGTTATTGCTCTGTTTTCACAGAGACAATCACATAAAAGCGTCTCGATTTTGATTCCGATACTGGCTTAGCAGAGCAGGTGAATTTGCCTTCATCATCTTTCTGTAGAAATCCTCGATTGTAAAGAGTTTGTTTTGCAAATTTCTCTTCCCGTCCCTTACGACTTCTCTTCTAAAGGTTTCTGGAAAAATAATGCAGCGCGATGCGCTTCGCCTGTATTCCAACCGATTGCAGCCAAA
>CAZFWE010000293.1:0-1804 GCA_964522685.1 uncultured bacterium
CGGATCTTATCGATTTCATCGACATAGATGATCCCATGCTCTGCTTTGGCTACGTCGTAGTCAGCGGATTGGAGAAGGCGGAGAATGATATTTTCGACGTCTTCACCGACGTAGCCCGCTTCTGTGAGGGTTGTGGCATCGGAGATAGCAAAGGGGACGTCCAGGATCATCGCGAGGGTACGGGCGAGAAGCGTTTTGCCCGATCCGGTCGGCCCGATGAGCATGACATTGGATTTGCTGTATTCGATTTCGTTTTGTTTATTGAGGGAACGGATCCGTTTATAGTGGTTATATACCGCGACTGCGATAGTTTTTTTTGCCGATTCCTGCCCGATGATGTACTCGTCCAGGTGGTTCTTGATTTCTTTTGGCTTTAAAAGCTTGAATTCAGGAGAGATGGGCTTTTTTTGGATGATGTCGAGGCAGAGATGGATGCACTTATCGCAGATGTAGGCACTGGGGCCGGATATGAGTTTTTCGACGAGATCTTCAGTCCTGCCGCAAAAGGAACAAGTGGCCATTTCAGGAGGTGTTTGTTTTTTGCTCATGGAGTTGCGCCTAGCATGGATTTAGGAGTCAGGGATTCAGCCGCTTGTGGGGGTTTAGCGATATGGTCGACGATGCCGTAGGCCAATGCGTTCTCTGGATCCATATAGAAGTCGCGTTCCGAGTCTTCGAGGATTTTCTCCAACGGCTGGCCTGTAAAGCGGGCCATTAGAGCAGAGGTGATTTGCTTCAGCTCGAGGATCTCTTTTGCCTGCAGGGCGATATCTTCTGAAGTACCGCCTACGCCGCCGTAAGGCTGATGGAGCATGATCCGGCTGTGAGGCAGCGCAAAGCGTTTGCCTTTGGTTCCTGCAGCGAGAAGCAGCGCTGACATGGCGGCCGCCTGTCCAATGCAGTAGGTATTCATGTCGCATCCCAAGAACAGCATTGTGTCGAGGATTGCAAGTCCTGCGGTGATCTGGCCTCCGCCGGAGTTAATATAGAGGCTGATATCTTTTTTCGGATCTTCCATCTTTAAGAAAAGAAGTTGTGCAACGACTACGTTGGCGACTTGATCGGAGATATCAGTCCCGATGAAGATGATCCGATCCTTAAGGAGTCGTGAGTAAATATCCATCGAGCGCTCGCCGCGACCCGTATCTTCGATTACATATGGCGTTAAAGACATGCTGTTTCCTCTATTTCCTTACATCCATATATAGTCGCGTTCATTTTTTTTGTGCAAGGATCCTTCGCACATCCACTGAGAGGTGTTAAACAATAAAACTTTGCCAAATCAAATCCCTTCTTTTTCGGATTGATTTTGCATTGGCTCGCTCAGTCCAAGGATGTGATTTTGGGCTTTTGCAAGGATGATTTTCGATAAGGCAAGGGCATAGACTTCTTTGGGGATCTTTTCAATCTTACCCTTTTCAAAAGAACGGAGCGTGGCTATGGCCTCATCTTGGATTTCTTTATGCGTGATCGAAATTTTTGCTTCGTTTACGATTTTTCGCGATAAATAAAAGAGTCTGACAGCCTGATTTGACTCTGTTTCCAGGTTTTTTTGGACGTTTTTTTGCTCATCGGGAGTCATTTTCTCCCAGCTTTCCCGGAAAGCTGGATCTTTGGCAAGCTGCTGGAACCGGTGTTTTTTTTCTGTGTCGATCAAAGAGTTGGGGAGTTCGAAGGGGTGTTTTTCGATCAGGAAGTCGTTGACTTGTTCACGGAGTTCTTCGCGAACCTTTTCGTCGGCCTGTTTGTTGAGCATGTCGGCAATCGATTTTCTCATGAGCTCTATGTTCGGTGCGCCGACTTT
>CAZFWE010000294.1:0-1732 GCA_964522685.1 uncultured bacterium
CAATTTTTCCAACCGAGCTAGCCGCTCTTCTTCAGGAATATCGAGCGCGCCGCCTTGCGTTTTTTTCCGGAATGTGAACATCACTGGCAGCGGCGCTTTTGGGATTTTCTTCAAGTAATCGAGCCTGAATTCAAACAGATCTACGAAGGGGTAGGACAGATGGATCTCTTCCGGGCTCGTAATCACTGAAACTAACATCTAGAAGACCTATTCATGAGGAGTGCATCAGCCAAGACGAGGGCCGCCATCGCCTCTACGATCGGCACTGCCCGGATCGCTACGCACGGATCGTGCCGCGCTTCTTGAGAGAGTTGAAAGACAGTTTTTTCTCCGTTTAAATTCACTGATTTTTGCGGCTTTTTGATGCTCGAGGTTGGCTTGAAGGCGACGCGGAAATAAAGAGAGGAGCCCGTTGAAATTCCACCGAGAGTTCCTCCAGCAAAGTTGGTCGCAGTGTGTACGCAACCTAAATTATCGATGTCGAATGCATCATTGTGCTCAGAGCCTTTCATTCTTGCAGCGCTAAAGCCCGTCCCGATCTCGAATCCTTTTGTCGCGGGCAAGCTGAGCATCGCATAGGCTAGTTCCGCTTCCAATTTCGCATAGACTGGATCTCCGAGCCCAACAGGCAGCTTCGCCAAGCAAGCAATGACTCCTCCGAGAGAATCACATTCCTCTTTGATCGCTTCAATCGCTTTCATGATTTTCGCAGCTGTGGTTTCGTCTGGGCAAAAGATCGGGTTCCCATATGTCTTTTGACGGAGCTGCTCAAGATCATCGAAGATTGGTCCGGGGATGGAGATCCCTCCGATTTCCGCAACGTAGGCTACGCAGTCGATATCGTATTCGGTTAAAAGTTTCTTTGCCACTGCTCCGGCTGCTACGCGCGCCGCCGTCTCGCGAGCAGAAGACCTTCCTCCACCTCGGTAGTCGAAAAGACCGTATTTTTCTAAATAAGTGAAATTGGCGTGACCAGGCCGGTAAGCATTTTTCACTGCATCGTATTGGCTCGAGTCGGCATCTCTATTGCGGATTAAAAGCGCGATCGGAGCTCCTGTTGTTTTACCTTCAAAAAGTCCCGATAGAATTTCGGCCGTATCTTGTTCGGCCCTCGGCGAAGTATAGGCGCTCTTGCCCGGTTGTCGGAGCGCCAACTGCCGGTCGATCTCTTCTTTATGAAGAGAAAGCCCCGCAGGACATCCGTCGATGACAACCCCGATGGCAGGTCCATGGGATTCGCCAAAGGTGGTTATTCGAAAAATCTTGCCGAATGAATTCGATGCCATAATGTCCTTATTTTCTTACTAATTCAAGGTTTGCGCTGAAGTGATGCGGAAAGTTCGGCCGGGTGTAGTCGGTGTATTTATAGGAAATGCGGAGCTTTAAGACAGAGCTGAGCCAAGTGTAGAGATCGACTTTGATTTCATTGAAGGGGGATTCATTCAAACGAAAAAAGCCGTGGTGGGATTGAATGTGGCATTCCCAAAAAGGAGTAATTCGGATGAAGGCATTGGTCAGCAGAGTGATCCGCCGGTCGGAAAGAGGGGAGAGGAGTAGCTCTGATTCAGAGCGGGAAACGTCGAGAATATAATTTTCATGATCGGCTTTTCGCCAGTCGTAGCGGGAGCGGTAACGACCTTCGAGAGAAAGGGCGATATTTTCATTAACAGTCCAGAGAAGACGGGCGTTGGAATGCTGCAAAATTTCGTGGCGGAAATTCCATGCATTTTCC
>CAZFWE010000295.1:0-1725 GCA_964522685.1 uncultured bacterium
GATGAAGAAAAAGGGGGGAGTCTCTTGCCCAGCTGTCTGGGGGAAGAACGAAGGAGAAACGCAATAATCGTTTTCAAAAGTCATCTGCAATTGGTTGAATCCATCACAATCGCTCATCCAGATTTCCGAAATCCAACGAGAGCTTTCATTCTTTATGCGGTTGGAATAGATCAGCCGTAAAGAAGCGACGCCTTCAATTCCATAGAGATCTTTGTGAACAGTGTCTGCGATTTTATGGAGCTGTTTGCGGTCTTCTTCCAATCGGCCCGTCAGGGGAATTTCCGGATAACGCTTCGAAGTTTCTTTATCTACGTTGAACACGGTGAGCTGCAAAGATTCACCAAATGCTTTCAATGTGAGTACAAAAGGGATTTTTTCCCGGCGCCAAAAACTGAGGTCAAAGTTTTTTTTAACATCGGGCCAGCGGAAGGTTTCTTCCCACTCTTCTTGGATAGGAAGAATGTGGATAAATCCGCCGAGGTTAAAATCAGTCTCTAAGACAGTTCTAAGCTCTTTAAAATAACGCCAGTCGAATTGGCTCGGCTCTGTATGAATCCTCGCTAGATAGACCGGTTTGAGATCCGCGGTCGTTTTCAATCGGACTTCAATTTCCTCAGCGTGTAGGAGAAATGCAAAAAGCAGAAAAAAAATGTTAAAGCGCATTCGAGAATACAATCGTCAAGGTGGTAGATTCATTTAAGCATGGAAACTGGAGTTCAGGCAACCGCTTTTTAAGAAATTCTGCATTTTTTTCACTTTTTACGTCTAGAATTTCAAGCTTTTCAAGAATACCGAACCGATTGATCGACAGAGAGATTTTCACTTCACCGAATTCAGGCAGCTCTAAGGTTTCTTGGAGTAGAGTCGCAATTTGTTCGACCGCAAAATGTTCTGTACTTTGGGTTTGCAGCTGGGGGGTCTTAAAAGTTGGTATAGCAATATTCGATTTTTTTACAACAGGAGCACTCGCGGCTAACGATTTTAAATTCTTTTCGATTTCCGAGATCAAATGATCTTGCGTTGGTGAATTTTGGTGCTGCGGTGAGGTGGAAGCTGTTTGAGCGGGTTGTTTTTTCGATTCGGTTTTCACAGTTGATTGTTTGGGGGGAGCTGGGATGGATATTTTGGGCTTCGGAGCTGCTGCAGAAATTGCTGTTGGAGCTGCTTTTGTTGGCGTTTCAAGGATGATTGTATGGACAGTTATTTTTTTGCATTCGACGTTTGTCCTATGCATCGAGTGGTCGGCGCCCAACATGGCTAAAAGCAGGCCATGTGCCAACAGAACGGCAATGGCAATCTGTTTTTCTCGAGTCAGAGAGAGATACCAATTCATCCGGATTTTAAAATGATGTCCATTTGATTAAACCCACATTTCTCAAGCGTGTTCTTGACCGATTGATAGGTTCCGAATGACGCGTTTTTGTCATGGATCACCTGGGGGGTTACCCCTGGATGCAGTTTTTTTTCTAGAAGAAGCAGTTTTTCGAGTTCTGCGATCGAACGTCTTTGCCCCTGCATCCAAAGGGTATTGTCCTCTTTTACAAGGATCGAAAGGGGCGCGGCTTCTAAAGAGGTGGCGTTTTTTTTCTTTTCTGTTCCAGCGGTTGCAAGATCGATAGATTCGGTTTCTAAGAGCGGCGCGATTAGTATGAAGGAGATGAGGACGACGAATACGACGTCGATCAAAGGGGTCAAATTTGGACGCCGATACGGGGTCAAACTTCG
>CAZFWE010000296.1:0-1690 GCA_964522685.1 uncultured bacterium
AGAGGATTTAAGTTTTTCAAAAAATCTTTACACTGACAAAAAAATCCATCGAATCCTTCCCATGATCAATTTTATGTGTTAGTCATTTCCTTATTTTCCTAAAAATTTTTTAGATCTTTTAATGGCCGATGCTTGGGATTTGCCCCTAACCAAGCGTGATGTTGATTGAGCTTGGGCTAAATTCTGCGAATTTAGCCGAAATTCCAGACCATTGTCTAAATATTTTTAAATCCTCAGCATAATATGCTGACAACTATCGATAAATTTCATTTGCTTGAATTATTAATCATGATAAAATCGTCGCCAACCCTTAAGATTGAAGAATCCAATGAATGATATATCTGCTGTTTCAGGCTGTAGCCATTCCTGTCATCTATTCGCCGCTCCTCTTTGTGAAAGCCAACCTCATTGGAAAAGAATTGCAAACGTCATTTTTCATATCTTCACGTTAGCCATTCCACTTTTGATCTATTCCTTTTTGTGTTGTTCTGCTGCCAACCCCACCCCGATTGAAGAAAATGAGCCTCAAAACCTGACCAAAGCTTTCAACCCTATTACTCAAATCGGTGAACCCGAGCCTAAAGACCTGGGATTGGCAGGCTTGGGCCGAGGTTCGATCTCGGCCCAAGCATTCGGATTTGAACTACCCGACCCTAAAGGGCCGAGTTTCTCGAGGCCTGATAAATCCCAGAAGGCTATAGAAAACTCCACTTCACCAAATCTGAGCCCTCTTCAGAACGCTGCTCTCAAACAAGCTTACGAACTTCTACAAGAAAATCCCACAACGATCCCTTTTACCTTCTTGAGTAATTACAACTCCCCCGTTTATGGACCTCTGAACCCAGATATCAGCCGAATGACACAACTGTACTGTCACATCCTCGATGATTTTCCGTTAGTAGCGGGCGCTGACATCGACAGTCAGGTGTTTCTCAAGATCAGGGACGATCTGATGAAACTAGCTTTTGCCATTAGCTATCTTACGTTAAAAGAGCTCCCTGCATATATAGAGGCTAGAGCAGGTGGTAATGGATTCGCGCAGCTGATCCCCAAGCCATCTATAGCCTGCAAAAGAACCCCTGCCGCAACGATTGATTCTCAGGACGGATATGTAAATTGCACTATACGCCGCTGCCATATCGTCTACAGTTATCTGCGCGGGGCTTGTCAATGGTCGCAAGAACATGAGAAAGTCATGCTCATTCCGGACGTCGCAAAAGAACGCCAAGACCTCTTTTACCAAGTAGGTACCCTTCAAAACTCATGGAGAGAATTGCATAACGAATTCTGTCAGCTTTTCTCAGATTCTTTGTCTGACAATAAGAGTCGTGTGATGTTTCATCAGGATTTGGTAGACTCCCCCCTCGATCCCCTATTTGCAGGGAACCCTCCGCCAGACCGTTGGAACATTCTTCCCGTTATAGATCAAAAATCCTAAATAATTTGAGGCTTTTCTCGACAGTGGCCTCTGGACAAGTAGTTGCCAGTGGATGGCTTCGAATAACGTGAGTGATGACGTCAACGCTCTTTTCAAAGAGGATTAAGTCACTGGACTTTGGACTAAATTGCCACCTCCCTTGTTTTGGATGGTTGATCCAATGGACACGCGCAAACTCCGTCCTTCAGGGTGGGGTTAGCGTGCCTGCTGGAGAAAGCCAGTTCAATCGGGTGTTTTCTGCTGCTCAATATA
>CAZFWE010000297.1:0-1648 GCA_964522685.1 uncultured bacterium
TCTTGAATTTCATCAAAAAAAAAGCAGCGTGCTGCCGGGGTTGATCGGTTGCTTAAAAAGCGCTTTCAAATCCATTAAAATGCGGTTTGGATCCAGATTTTTTTCAAAAATCGATTTAATTTCCTTTGTTTTCTCGAAATTAATTTCAACAAAATTTGCGAATTGTTGTCCGAATTGACGTACGGAAAACGTTTTGCCAATTTGTCTAGCGCCCCGGATAATCAAAGGCTTTCTGTAAGGGTCGTCTTTCCATTTTTTAAGGTGCCAGTCCGCAAGTCTTTTCAAGGGATTTCTCGTGTTGGTTATTCAGACCAGTTATGATGCATTCGTGATGAATTTTAAATATTTAACTTTAAGTCGTTGGTTGTAAGCGAATTGTAGTTAAGGTTTTTCATGAAAAATGAGGGGTTTTTATTGTTTTTTTTGTATTACGATGTTTGAAATTCAGACCACTTTTTGTTGATTGATGTCTATAAATCATGGCAGTTTTGGTCGATGGGGGGTATGCCAAGCGCGGATGCAGACTCGAATCAAGGTCTTGCAGCTTGGCTCACTTGTCTAAAACTCAATAAATTCGCGTGGATTTTAATTTGTTTGTGTTTTATCATCTCTCGCCAAAAAGGAGCTCTTTATGTTGGAAGCGTTTGACCGATTTGAAATAAAAACTGCTCCTCTACCCCACGTGACAAATACTTCCGATGGTTACTGCGGCGTAATAAAGACTCCAATGACTGCAATCCAGGCCATCCGAGCTTTAAGTGCGATTCTTATAGCAGCTGGCGTTGGGGGCTTCATTGCTGGACTTCAAGCTCCTGCGATCGCTCTTCTCGTCGTGGGCGTTTCAGCTCTGATTTTCGGATTTACCCTTGATAAGGGTGAGGAAGCGAAGGCTGTTCTTCAGAGTGAGAATCTCGAGGAAATAAAAGAGGATCTTACCCCTACAACTCCTTTTGAGCTTGATGATAGAGCGGAAATAAATCCTGTTCTCCAGATTGAGAATATCGAGGAAGTAATACCTAACGCGCTTCCCCCTGCAATGGCTTTTGGCAAACAAGCTTGGATCCAGTACATAGGCGATCCCGGGGAAGTGCCGCCGTTACCTGCTAATATTGATGAAATTCTGGCGCAACCTTGTCCATTTTGGGGAGATAGTGGCAGAAAGGTAGCCCAAACTCATATGCTTGTGCTTATTCCTAAAACGGTCATTGTGGGTGATAATCCTGCTGAGCCGCTCACTTTAAGGACTTTTCAGAATCTGCTAAAATCCTCGAATAAAACAAGCATTTATACGAATCCAGATTCGATGATTTTAGAAGCGTTTGATGATGTACCCATCCAAGAATCTCATTGGATTCTGATGATGAAAAATGTTATCTATGAAACCATCGATCAGCCTTATGCCGTCCAAGAGCGAGCTGTTAAAGCTATGGGATACGAAGTCCCAACTTGCCTAGATGCTGCGATTGCAATTCTCTTGGAAAACATGCGTGCCGAGGTGCCTCTTTTTGAGAAGAAGTTTACTCATTGTCAAAGGCATGGCTGGGTATCTTTCCCCATTGTTGGTCGTTTTCGTGAAGGTGGGAAGACCTTCATAGAAGAGGTGCCGAGCTCCTTGACAGTTGCTTTCAGTCCTTTAGATAATAGCAAG
>CAZFWE010000298.1:0-1638 GCA_964522685.1 uncultured bacterium
GATGTGCGAAGAAAACCGGTGCAATCGGAGTGTTGGATCAAGAGAGAAGTGAGATCTCGGAGGGGAACGGTCTTTGCATTGATGGTTGCCGGCGCGCTTGTCCATCCGTATTTTTTCCAAAGTTCTATCATTTTCAGATCAGGCTTTTCTGCTGGTTGTCCTGGAGCCAATGCCGGGCCGACAGGTGGATTTAAATGAATTGGTTGAATAGGCATGCACCTTTCCTAAGTTTTCTTGTTTTTGTTGTTAAATATGCGTTTAAATCTTTTTTAATTCAATATTAATTTGCTTTTTTTTGCATCTTTTGAATGCATTAGCCGTGCCTAAAAAATTAATTGGTTGAAAAGGCATATTCTTCGGGGGGGACAATATAGAATTGGGAATCAATGAAAGTGTAGGTTTCTGTCGATCCTTGTTTCATTTGCCAATCGACAAATTTAAAGGGAAGACTCATATTGAGCGCTTCATCTTTAAAAAAATCTGTCCAATTGTTGAATACTCGATTGAATGACGTAAGTCGTTTTGAGTTATTCGTCTCATTTTCTACATTTGATTTTGGTGGCGAGCCCTCTTTTCCTGCTCCAAAAACAAAAAATGCGATGTTTTTGATCACTGTTAGGATTAGGCAGGGGATAAAAGTAATTACTTTAACAATGAAGCGGATCGGGATTGAGATGTAGTTTGTAATTGTAGTGAGGATTTTCTTGGAGATGGAAATAATTTTTCTCAAAATGGGTCTGATGCAAAAAGGGGTGGTTTGCTCATAGACATTATTTGCGAGCATTGACGTGTAGTTTATAATTTTGAAGAAAATCTCATCTACAATACGAATAACGCTTAGCAAAATTGGCTTGATGCAAGGAATATCTTGAAGAAGGCCGGCGCCAGGCCTTATCAACTCATATACCCCTTCTAAAAGAGAGGAGGTTTTGAGGTTGAGTTGAAGGCCGACAGTCTCCAGGATATCTAATGCGAAGGTCATGCAATTTTGGTGCAACGCATTGAATCGAAGAGAGGTTTGTGCATACTGTTTAACCTTCTCAAGCCCTTGGAGGAATTTTTCTTCAGAAATAGGAATGGTAGTCGTGCGGCGGACGTCAAACTTGCTGAACTCTTTAAAGTCGGGAGATGCAATCACCACATTGTATGTTGCAAGCAGCGAGAACACCTCTTTGCCTAAGTTCGCTTCATGATTGGGAGTTTCAAATGCTAAAGAATAAACTTTTCCATTTTTATCGATCATTCGCAGTCCTACGTGACCGATCTGACTGATTCGGTTTGTTCCCGCTGTAAACACCTGAATAAATCCGCAATTCTCTTGCAAGGGAGCTATTTGGCCTGGCTTGAAGAATCTTAAGCCATGTTCATAGAGCTTGCCCATTTGATTGGGATTTAACTGATGGACGGGTTCGATCCAGTTATAGCGGGTTTGTGGCATCAATCCATTGGGATATAGATAATTGCAATCTTTCCATTCTCCTTGAGCGCTTCTTAAGAGAAACTTTCGTTGGGCGGGATCGTATTGAATGTCTCTTATGATCAGATCCCAAGAAGTCCATTGCCCTTCTTTTAGAAGGTGTGGCTGCCCGTTCATTATTTTGATCCCGTCTTTCAGTTCGGAATCGGAGTCTTTTAAAG
>CAZFWE010000299.1:0-1620 GCA_964522685.1 uncultured bacterium
GCTCTTTGGTCGTTTATTCAAATGCTTGGAAAGAGAAGTTTTTGGGGGTATCTCCAATTACGCTTCAAATGAAAGGCGCTGTCAGTAGCGAAGCGGTGGAAGAAATGGTCCGCGGACTTTTCCATCGGACGGAATGCGATTTTGCCGCTGCTGTTTCTGGCATTGCAGGCCCTGCCGGTGGCACTCCTGAAAAGCCGGTTGGAACGATTTTCATCGCCGTCGGCCAAAGAGGTTGTCCTCTCGATATCCAACGCCTCCAGGCGCCAAAAGATCGGAAAGGCGCAATCGATTTTGCCGTACAAACAACCTTCGAGGCGCTTTTAAAGCGAATTCATTCATGACTTACCGACTCATCGACAGCGGAGAGGGGCTCAAACTAGAGCAGTTTGGGGCCTTTCGTCTCATCCGGCCCTGCCCGCAAGCGCTTTGGCGCAAAACCGACCCTAAAGAATGGGAAGCTTATGACGCCGAGTTTTCCCGGGAAAACAAAAAAGGATGGACCTACGAGAGGAAATTGCCGAAGGAATGGACTGTCGAGATCGGAGGAGTGAAGTTTAAAATCGCTCCAACTGACTTCGGCCATTTGGGGGCATTTCCCGAACACGCAGCTCTTTGGCAAAGCTTGCCTGCAGAAGAGAGCCAGATCTTGAATCTCTTTGCCTATTCGGGTGGAGCGACGATTTCTTTTGCCAAGAGGGGAGCCAAAGTATGTCATCTCGATGCATCGAAGGGAATGGTCGATTGGGCAAGAGAGAATGGAAAGATCAATCATTTAGAAAAAGCTCCGATCCGATGGATTGTCGACGATGCGATTAAGTTTTTGCGGCGAGAAGTGCGCCGCGAAGTGCGCTACGATGGAATTCTTCTGGATCCGCCGACATTTGGGCGGGGGGCGCAAGGAGAAGTGTTCAAAATCGAGGTGGACATCGTGCCGCTGCTTGAGCTCTGTAAAAGCGTCTTGTCCACAACCCCTCGATTTCTTGTTGTTTCTTGCCACACGCCGGGGGTAACGCCTCTCGTCCTTGAACACCTAGTAGCCCAAGTGTTTCCGAATGCTTCGATAGAAACAGGGGAGATGTGCCTTGCTTCGGAAGGAGCTCTTTCAATCCCGAGTGGAAGTTATGCAAAAGTCTTATTCTAAAATCACAAGCCTACAAAATCCCAAAATCAAAGAGGCTGTTCGACTTCGCGATCGGAAACCGCGGCATGAAACCGGCCGTTTTCTCATCGAAGGTTATCGTGAGCTAAAGCGTGCAGTCGATGCGGGCTGCAAAATCGAGATCGTTTTCTTCTGCCCTGATTTTTTTCTGGGCTCCAATGAGGCTGCCTTGGTTGCAAAAGCGGGCAGCGATGCCATCGAGTGCACAAAAGAAGTGTTTCAGAAGCTCTCCTATCGCGATCGACCGGATGGACTTTTGGGCATTGCTCCGCAGATGCACAAGACGCTTCGAGATCTCGAGCATCTTTTATTGAGCATTAAAAATCCATTCATCGTCGTTGCGGAAAGCATCGAAAAGCCCGGCAATCTCGGAACTATCCTTCGCTCTGCAGATGCAGCTGGCGTGGACGCGGTCATCGTCTGCGATCCCACGACGGACATTCACAACCCGAATGTCGTCC
>CAZFWE010000300.1:0-1611 GCA_964522685.1 uncultured bacterium
CTAAGGCATGTAATTTTTTGACTGCGGAAAAATGGTCGAAAGAAGACATGGGACCCCTGGTAAATCAATCTCACAATGATTGATCTTAGCTGGGAAAGTCAAGAAAAAATCTTCCTCTAAAATACCCCGTTTGTATACACTTAAACCCGTTGTTTAACGGGGCGTAGCGCAGCTTGGCTAGCGCGGCTGGTTTGGGACCAGTAGGTCGGGGGTTCGAATCCCTCCGCCCCGAATTCTTATTCTACTGAAGAACAATCACTTCGCCCCCTGCAGCCTCGAACCCCTTGAGCATCCGCTCTCCCTGTAGGCTTAAATTCGTAGAGAAGACATAAAGACGGTCCAAGCCTTCCCACTCTTCAGAGAGAAAGCGTTCAAAGACCACTTTCACTGGGTTTTCCATCTTGGCCAAATGCTGATCGAACTCTCTATAAGCCTCGCGACTTTCCGGAAAGACAATCCCCGATGAAGAATCGATCGAACGAAAAACTACTTCGTCTCCTTCCCAGCAGTATCCATCTCGAGGGAGATCTTTTCCTTTGAATCCTAGCGTAAAATGCTCAAACCGCTCCTTGCCGAGAGCTGTAAAAACCTGGGATGCAGTTCGAAACCCAGCGAGGTCAAAGAGAAGAAATATAGCAGCCTCATCGGGGAGCCGATGGGAGAGCATTTGGAAATAAATCGCAAACGCCTCGAGGCAAAACAAACGCTTAGAATGTTCATCATCAAGCAATTCTTCATCGACAATCCACATCGCGAACGACTCTTTCTGCCTCTCACTCCAAGAAAAAATAGGGCAGAGATCGGCCGTGCCGCGATATAGACATAAAGCGGAAGTCGCTTCTTGAAAAATCGGCCACACTTCTTTAGAAAATTGCATGAGGGCCAAGCTTAACGATTGAAAGCGAAGTTCATCCTCGAGCGGGAAAAAAGGCTGCTCCAACCCGAGACGGAATTTCCAGAAGATTTTCTTTCCCGCAGCAGCCACTTCTTGCGCCCGCTCCATTTCCCGGCTCCAATCGAGGGTATCGTGCGGTTCAGCTCCGAGTTCAATGATTTGCATTTTGATACTTCATATAAAAAAATTCGCGCCCTTTTTCTTTCCACAAATCGCCGAAAAACGAAGCTCCATAAGAGTTCCATTCAATCTGGAAAAATGGGGTCGGAAAGTGCGGTTTCCAAAATCCTGCTTTCGCAAACTCGCGGATCATCTGATCGCGGTAAGGAGCGTCGTCGGTAACCATCGTCGTAAACCCCTCTTTTTTCATCACCCGTCCAAGGAGTTGAAGAAAAGGGGCCCAGATCAACCGATGTTTCCCGTGGCAACGCTTGGGCCAAGGATCGGGAAAATTGACAAAACTCTCCGCAATTGAAGCGGGTCTTACATAATGGCGCAAAAAAGCCGCGCCTTCCGCACAAGCGACATAGAGGTTCGGGATCTCCTCCCGGAATGTTTTTAACCAGATTTTCCGCGCACGATCAAATCTCATTTCGACGGCGATCCAATTGAGCTCCGGGTGGAGGCGAGCTTGCTCTCCAATCCACTGGCCATTGCCACTGCAAAGCTCTAAATGGACCGGCCTCTCATTCCCAAAAATCAGCGGATCCGAAAAA
>CAZFWE010000301.1:0-1602 GCA_964522685.1 uncultured bacterium
CTTTTGCGCGAAGTCTCTAGCGACATCGGTTCCTTTAAAGACGATCTCCCAAATGTGCTTCGGATCTTTCGCCAATTCGGCCCGAAGCTTGCGAATGGGTTCTAAGAACTCTTGCAGGACTTCAAGGAGGTATTTTTTTACCACTGCGTCGCCGAGCCCGCCTCGTTGGTAGTGCGCCTTTAATTCTTCCAATTTTCCTTTGTCTTTTGCAAAGGCGTCGAGATAAGTAAAGACGGGATTGCCTTCGACCTTTCCGGGATCTTCGATGCGCAAATGATTCGGATCGGTGTACATTCCCTTCACTTTTTTTGCAACCTCGTCAGCTCCGTCGGAAAGATAGATGCAATTGCCAAGGCTTTTGCTCATTTTGGTCTTTCCGTCGGTCCCTGGCAACCTTGCGACCCCGGCGAGGACCGCCTTCGGTTCCACTAAGATTTCTGTCTTATACATCCGGTTGAATTTTCGAACAATTTCAACGCACTGCTCAATCATTGGGATCTGATCTTCGCCGACCGGCACCAAATCAGCCTTGAACGCGGTGATATCGGCCGCCTGTGAAATGGGGTAGACCATGAAGCCAGCGGGAACTTCCTCGCCGTAGCCTTTCTGCTGGATCTCCATCTTGACCGTCGGATTATGCTTCAGCCGGTTCCAAGTGATTAGATTCAGATAGTACATCATAATTTCAGGCAGCGCAGGAATCATCGATTGAATAAAAATCGTCGTCTGTTTCGGGTCGATACCTACCGCCAAATAATCGAGGGTAACTTCTAAGATACTAGCCCGGATCTTTTCCGGCTCATCCGCATGGTCGGTCAGAGCCTGCTGATCGGCGAGCATTACGAATTGCTTATGCTCATGCTGCATCCGCACGCGCGCAGCCAAAGAACCGACATAGTGCCCTAAATGGAGTCTTCCCGTCGGTCGATCTCCTGTCAAAATGATTTTTTTATCCATGCGTTAGATTCTAGCAACTCGCCCAAAGTTTTGAAAGAGAGATTCTTTTCCGAATAAACCTCTTGCGTATTATCCTCGAATTTGGGAAATACTTTCCCATGAACGAAAAGATCCTCGCAAAACCGATTCCTCTCCCGACAAAGATAGGACCCTACAAGATTTTGGAGAGCCTTGGCCGAGGAGGCATGGGAGAAGTGTTTCTCGCCCTCGATCCGACGTTCGGACGAAAAGTCGCGTTAAAAAGAATCCGCCCCGAATTGCAAGACAATCAGACAATCCGCCGGAGATTTTTGCGAGAAGCGAAGGTTGCAAGCTCGCTCACGCATCCTTCAATCGTACCGATCCTGACGATCCAAATTGAACCGCCCGATATTTACTACACAATGCCTTACGTCGAAGGAGAGACGCTTCGTCAGATTTTGCGCAAGACGAAAGAACAGGAAAAAATGGGAGAGGATCTCCATCCAATTGGCCGCTCGATTCCCGCGCTTTCCCGGATCTTTCTCCAGGTCTGCGAAGCAGTCGCCTATACCCACTCAAAGGGCATTTTACACCGAGATTTGAAGCCGGAAAATATCATTGTTGGAAAGTACGGCGAGGTGATGATCCTGGATTGGGGCATTGCCGACTTTATCGACAGTTTGG
>CAZFWE010000302.1:0-1593 GCA_964522685.1 uncultured bacterium
TGGTGTTGATGGGCCGATTTGGCCGTATTGGCTGGCTGGGGAAACTCCGAAAGGCCGACCGAGAAGCGGCTCGCCAGGCTCTCGATCTCGTTGGAATGAGCTCTTATGCAGGCCGGCAAATCGGAGAATTGTCTGGCGGCCAGCAGCAGCGGTTGTTCATCGCCCGCGCCATGGTTCAAAATCCCGAACTGTATTTGCTCGATGAGCCTTTTGCCGGAATCGACACGACCACGGAAAAGGAAATCATCGGGCTTTTGAAAAAACTTCGCGATCAAGGAAAAACGATCCTCGTCGTTCATCACGATTTGCAGGCGGCCGCTGAATATTTCGATTGGGCTCTTTTATTGAATACGCGTCTTGTGGCTTGTGGCCCTGTTGGAGAGGTGTTTACAAAAGAAAATCTCTGTCAAACATATGGGAAAGTGGTGCCCCTCTTTGAGGAAGCGGCGAATTTATCGGCACAGCACTTAAGCGGTCTGTAAGATGAACTTTTTCGATTATTTTACCGATCCGATTTTACGTTCACCTACCCTCGGCTGTATTTTAATGTGTATGACGGCTTCTTTGATGGGGGTCGTCTTATTTTTCCAGCGAAGACTTATGATCAGCGAATCGATTTCTCACGCGGCATATCCAGGGGGTGTCGCAGGCGTGATCCTTTTGTCTTTTTTTGGCCCTGCGTTTGAAGAATATTCGTTTCTCGCAGTTCTTTTCGGCGCCCTTTTTTCTTCCTGGATGGGGCTGAAAGCGATCTCTTGGCTGGAGAGGCGCCGGAAGGTGAAAAGCGATGCAGCTCTGACATTTGCCCTTTCCTCATTTTTCGGCCTCGGCATCCTATTGGCGAGCTGGCTTCAAGGGTCTCAGCCGATGTGGATCAGCCAAACCCAAGTTCTTCTCTTCGGGCAAGCGGCGACGCTTACCGATACTCATGTTGTGATTTACGGTGGTTTGACTGCGATTGCAATTTCTTTGATCGCAATCCTTTTCCGCCCTATTCAGGCGGTTCTTTTCGACCGCGCCTTTTCCAAAGCGGTCGGCATCCGGACCCGGGCGATAGAACGTCTTCTTTTTTGGCTTCTTTTATTCTCGATTGTCGCTGGCATCCGAAGCGTCGGGGTCATTTTGATGTCTGGAATGCTTATCGCACCTGCGGTTGCCGCGCGCCAATTTTCCAACCGTTTAAAAACGGTTTTTTTTCTCGCGGCTCTCTTTGGCGCGATGAGTGGATGGCTTGGAAATGTCCTCTCCGTTGAAATTGCTCTCCGTTATACTTCGGTCAATCTTCCGACGGGACCGGTGATCGTCCTTGTCGGAACAGCATTTGCCCTTTTTGGAATGCTTTTTTCTTCAAAGAGAGGAGTTCTGTTCCGTATCCTCCGCGTTGGAGCCTTTCGCCTTCGCTGCTTGGAAGAAAACATTTTGAAAGAGATTTGGAAAAAGGGGAGTCCCGATCGCTCTGAGCTGCGGAGATCATTTTCTTTTTCTCTCCATTTCGTTCTTTTTCGTCTCATTTGGCAGGGGTGGATCAAAGACGAGGGCGGCAAGCTAGTGTTGACCAAAGACGGGTTCGTGAAAGCGGCCAGCATCGTCCGG
>CAZFWE010000303.1:0-1583 GCA_964522685.1 uncultured bacterium
TGAGAAGCTGTCCAAAGACGATCATCGCGATGGTTGCCGGCTATGCCATTGGCGGCGGCCATGTCCTGCATGTCGTATGCGATCTCACCATCGCCGCCGACAATGCGATCTTCGGACAAGTGGGGCCAAAAGTTGGCTCCTTCGACGGCGGATTTGGGTCGAGCTACCTCGCCCGTATCGTCGGTCAAAAGAAAGCGCGCGAAATCTGGTTTCTTTGCCGCCAATACAACGCGCAAGAAGCGCTTGAAATGGGCCTTGTCAATTGCGTCGTCCCCTATGAAGAACTCGAAACGACGGCCATCCAGTGGGCTCGAGAAATGCTGCAACACTCGCCGATTGCGCTCCGCTGTCTAAAATCGGCGTTGAATGCCGATTGCGACGGCCAAGCAGGACTCCAAGAACTAGCCGGCAATGCGACGATGCTTTTCTACATGACAGAAGAAGGTCAAGAAGGACGCAACGCATTCCAAGAAAAAAGGAAGCCAAACTATGGACAATTCCCCAAGCGTCCTTAAGAGTTTAATTTTAGCATCGAGACCTAAAACATTGATCGCAGGCATAAGCCCTGTGATCATTGGCGCAAGCCTTGCTTTGAGAGAAGCTCCCTTATCGATGCTTCTCTTTTGCTGCTCGCTTCTCTTTTCCCTTTTCATCCAAATTGGGACCAATTACGCAAACGATTACTTCGACTACATCCAAGGCGTCGATACGGAAAAACGGATCGGACCAGCCCGAGCTGTTGCCAATGGATGGCTGACGCCGAATGCGATGCGCAACGCAGCATTTGCCCTTTTCTTCGGAGCTTTCTGCGTCAGTCTTCCCTTAGTCTTCGCTTGTGGAATCTGGGCATTGATCTTCGTATTTACCTCGATCGCCTTCGGTATCCTCTACACCGGCGGGCCAAAGCCGCTCGGCTATTTAGGGTTCGGCGAGCTCCTCGTGCTGATTTATTTCGGCCCTGTCTCGGTCATCGGAACCTATTTCGTCCAGCAGCATACGATCTCCTGGCCTATTTTCCTCTTGAGTCTACCGCCGGCCCTCCTCTCCGTTGCGATCTTAACGGCCAATAATCTCCGCGATGAAAAGACCGATCGAGATGTTGGTAAAAACACGCTTATCGTCCGTTTTGGCCGTACGTTTGGCGCTCTGGAATATGCCACCTGCATCCTTTTCGCAGCTTTGCTCCCGGTGAATTGCGGGTTTTTCTTTCCCCTGCTGATATTACCGATCGCTGCGCCATTGATTTGGAAAGCATTCGTCTTTCAAAGCTATGAGGAGATCCTTTCCCTGCTGCCGAAAACGGCCCTGCTCTTGATTTTTTACACCTCGTTTTTCGTTCTCGAGTGCATGACAAAATTGTAAAATTACGAATATCTTGAAGACGATCGGCTGAATAAGAAATCGTGTGGGAAAACTCCGAATAATTGACGTGTGAATTTTTTGGCCGACCGGAAACGCCCTCTAAGTCAATACTGCAATCACATCTTTTGCAGTGACGATCCTAACATCATGAGGCAAACGCAATCCCGCGGGCTTTTCTGGAATAAATAAAATATAGTGATATTGAGCATTTGGATGCCTTT
>CAZFWE010000304.1:0-1564 GCA_964522685.1 uncultured bacterium
GTGACCTTGATCTAGTGGTATCGCCAAAACAAAATCTTCCTTTCATTGATGAGGCGCTTAAAGAAGCTGACAATAAAGACTATATAATTACTGAGTTGCCCAACCTCAATCATGCATTTCAAACATGCGAGATAGGATCGTGGGATGAGTATGAACAAACTGAAGAAACAATAGCGCTCTCGGCACTCAATATCATGACAGATTGGATATTGAAAAGAACGATAAGAATAATTGATAGAAGGTGAACACCCTTATGCCAGATTTTTTGTTGGCGCTTAGCCTGTTCATAAAACATTTCCTTGGAATCAATGGCCTTGCACCCTTGCTCTTTCGCCTTCTGCAGTAGTGGGGTTTCTTCAGTGGAGACGGCGATGTCCATGACAAATGAAGGAAGCTCGATTCTCTCAAGATCGAGAGGAAACTCTTCCGTATGCGGAATCGAATTGATCAGGAGGTCGAATTTCATCGTATAGAGCTCTTCAAAGCAGGCGGCCTGGCATCCCAGATAGGTTGCAAGAGTTTCAGCAGTTTCAACAGTGCGGTTAAAAATTGTGATTTGAGCGCCTTTTCGGGTGAGTTCATGGGCTATAGCCCTCGAGGCTCCTCCGGCGCCTAAGAGTGCGATCTTTTTATTCTTCACGAATAGATGACTTTCCAATGCGTCGGCAGCGCCGACTCCGTCAGTATTATAGCCGAACGCTTTTCTGTGCTTGAAGGCAATGGTGTTCACGGCGCCGATTTTTTCCGCATCTCTATCGAGTTCATCCAAGAAGGGAATGACGGCGGTTTTATAGGGCATTGTTACGCTGATCCCTGCGAAAGGCAGTTTTCTGAAATACCTGAAGAGCTCCTCGAGCTCCTCTTGAAAGACGGGCAGTTTTACATAGACGGCATTTTCTTTTTTTTCTGCGAACACTTGGTTGTGATAAATATGGCCGATGCTCGCGTCGATGGGGTTGCCGATGAGCGCGAAGATTTTGGTTTCCAGATTGAGAAGTGGAACGCGGTAGAGTTGAACGAGCATTTGTAAATTCACTTGAAAAAGAGGCGGTTTTGCTTCTTGCATACCAGACTCGGCCATAGACTTGGAATTTTGGCCGTCAGATTTTTTGCCCCATTGCGTTGCGGAGGGCGAAGCAAACTTGGGAAAGTTTGCGAGGCCGAGCATAGCAATGGGGCGAAAAAGATGCGGATGAAAATTCCAAGGACTTGGCCGAGTCTGGTATAAAGTGCCGTAGCAAAAAGGGGATCCCGTCAACGGGGCTAAAATTCTCGAAGGTTGACCCGCTTTGCCCATTGAAATCCAGGCTAAATTTTTTTTGGTCCTTGCAAAATCGAAGAGGCGTAGCGTGTCGATCGTCGTATTCGCTAGGACAGCGATTTTATAAAAGGAAAATTCAGGCCGATGCATCGAATGAAAAAGAGCGCTTAAATCGAGGGGTGTTTCGGTAAAGTTGTGGTATGATCCTACAAACTTCACGGTTGGGAATTTTTTTGCGAGCTTCTCAATCCATTGAGGATCAGTGTCTGCTTCTAAATCGCAAAATTCGGGCTGCAGTTCTAA
>CAZFWE010000305.1:0-1558 GCA_964522685.1 uncultured bacterium
CCATTTTACAAAAATTACTTGGAATCCATTCCGCCTACTCTCGAAAAGGCTGTTGGGGAACCTAAACTGGATTCTCGCTCGGAAAAGCAGCTTTTCGGAAGCACAGATCGATGCCCTTCCGGAGTTTTTGAAATCCCTTCAAGTCGATCGCATTTTGCTTGGCGGCGATTTCACGACGACTTCACTTAAAGCAGAGTATGAGCGTGCGGAAAAATTCGTAAGAAGTTTGCCCGCACCCTGGCTTGCGATCCCCGGGAATCACGATTGCTATACCTACCACGCCTACCGGCAAAGGCATTTCTACCGCTATTTCACCAATCAACGGTCTATCAACCACAAGGTCGATTTCTTCACTCTAAAAGACCATGCCATTGAGGCCCATCGCCTCTTCCCGATAGAGGATGTCTCTTCTAAGGCTTCTCGATGGTGGATGATAGCCCTTGACACAGCCCGGGCGACGAATCCCTATTCCTCCACGGGCCTTTTTTCTGAAAAGCAAGAGGACTATCTCGAAGAGATTCTCGCAGCCCTGCCTGCGAATGCTTCAATCCTCCTCTTTAACCACTACCCGTTTTTCCAAAATGATATCGCACGACACAATCTCGTCCGAGGTCCCTCCCTCGAAAACATCCTGCGAAAAGAGCCGCGGATCAAAGTATATCTTCACGGTCATTCCCACCGGCACACCATTGCCGACCTTCAACCGAGCGGACTGCCTGTGATCCTCGACAGTGGTTGCTGTGCCACTTGTGAAGGAGGCTCTTGGAATCTCTTGGAAATTGACGACCAAAAGCTGAAGATCGACGTTTATCAATGGAATAATGGATGGAAACATAACCGAATGGAAATGATCGAATGGACGCGATGACCCAAGCTCGACTTTGTATAATTTTTAGCGAACAGAATTCATAGACAAAGGCGCTATTTATGAGCGAAGAAATAAGAAATTTGCCAGCGATTCTCTCGGAGATGCCACTACAAAATTGTACAAAGTCGAGCCAAGATAAGCCCTGGTTTGACGAAGGCCTCCGGTTTAAATGTACTGGCTGCGGTAAATGCTGCACAGGATCACCCGGTTATGTATTTCTCTCGGAGACCGATATGGAACGTCTCTCTGCTCACTTATCTCTTTCTCTTGAAGAATTCGCGAAAAAATATACTCGACTCGTCGAAGGCCAATATGCGCTTCTTGACAGACCTTCTTTCGGAGACTGCATCTTCCTAGAGAAAAACCGTTGCAATGTCTATGAAGCACGGCCCATCCAGTGCCAGACATTTCCTTGGTGGATCGATAATCTCCGCGATCCGGAAGATTGGAAAGCAGCCGCAGAAAGATGCGAAGGGATTAACCATCCCGAAGCGCCGATCGTCCCCTCCCTTCAAATCCAGGAACAATGCCTCACTTATCTCGATAGTCTCCTCGACCAGAACTTTGCGTTTTGAACCTCTGTTTTTAATCCCTTTAATAAACACACGTGCCTTTATTTGTTAATAATGAACATATCCCAGAATTCTTAATAGACCTCTTTCGAAACTCGCTTTGCTTGAAAAAATTGAA
>CAZFWE010000306.1:0-1550 GCA_964522685.1 uncultured bacterium
GCCGACTTTATTTGCGAATTCATCATTGAGTTCGGGCAGTTTTGCTTCTTCGACTTTGAGGATCGTGATTCGAACTTTTTTTGGCTTAAATTCGGCTTTCTCCTCGCTGGTTGCCGTATCGTCGGGTTCGCTAATTCCTTCGAGAACGTCGCCGGATTTGGCGCCTGCGACCAAGGCTTTCATCCAATTGGCCATTCGCTCTTTTGAGACTTCGAATCTCACGTGATCGAAAACTCTTTGGGGGATGTCGTTTTCGATCGTATCGAGATGAATCATGATGGTATCGCCGTCTTGAATTGCGCGATCTTCCACAGATTTCCATTCCGCGTAGAAGTAGAGCATTTGGCGAATCGCTTCTTCGATCTGCTTCTCGGTCACTTCTGGTCTTTCCCCAGGTTTCGATTCAAATTGGGTTCTATCGACCGATGGAATGGTCGGTTCGGTCTCGAAGGTAAAGGAGAGCTCCGCTTCTTCCGGGGTTTGGTTTTTCATGTGAAAGGAGATTTGGGCATTATTGTTCAAGAGAGGGATCTTCGCCAGCTTCTGGCCTTCGACATAGGCCAGATCGGCCAATTGCTTTTGGAGTTCTTTCTCGATTTGGCTGCTGAATTTTTTCTCGAGCATCTCTTCCGGCGCTCTTCCTTTGCGGAACCCGGGCAGCATAACTTCTTTGCCGACTGCTTTGATCGCTTTTTGTCGGGCTTTTTTAATCATGGGCGAAGAGGTGTGGATGATCATCTCGACCTTGCAAGCGGCTTTGCGGTTCACTTTTACATGGACCTGGTCGTTTTTGAATTCATCGTGGGAAGAGGCGAGGGCTGTCACGGTTAAACTCCGATGTATAAAGAAAAAATAAGATCACTAATAGCGGGCGAAGAGGCTTGAACTCTCGACCCTCACGTTGGCAACGTGATGCTCTACCACTGAGCTACGCCCGCATTATTAAAGTGGTTTAATATATAGGGTCTATCGATTTTTTGGCAAGGTTCAGGTTAAAATCGGGGTACGCGTTCACCGGGTTGTAGAAAATTAGCTCTTCGTGTCCCGCATGCGTGCCTATGCCGGACGGGTTTCTCATTTTTCAGCGATGTCGTGTAGAAAGGATCCAGTCGGGCACGGGCACGAAAAGCTGCTTTTATTCAACCTACGTCATAAAATATTTTCTCGATGGGATTTTTGCTTTTTTTGTGTTTTTTCAATTTTTTCATTGCATACGTTTAAAGGAAAGCGGTAAAACCAGATCTTCGGCTCAACCTGAAGATAAAGGTTCCTAAGTATGTTGAATTTTCGCAAGCTTAAACAAGATTTTTCCTCGTCGATTCTCAAAGAGGGCAGAACGCTCTATGAAAAAAGACACGTGGTCACTGCGAAGATATTGAGATTGGACAATAAAACGATCCGATTCAGCAGCAAGATTCTCGGTAGCTTCGACAACGCTTACGAGAGCGAGATCGAGGTCGATCGATTTGAATCGCAGGCGGTGCATACGAATTGCGACTGCCCGCGTAGATTTGATTGCCAGCTTTTGGCGGCACTGATTTATTTTCTCG
>CAZFWE010000307.1:0-1529 GCA_964522685.1 uncultured bacterium
CAAATTGTCATCATCGTCGCTCTGATCCAAATCGCATCGGCCTTTTTCAATGTCAGTAAATTGCTCCAGTTTGTCAGCCGATCAGTCATGTTGGGATATTTTGCGGGGATTATAGTTGCCATCACAGTTAACCAATTGTTTTATCTCTTCGGCGTTCCTTCTCCATCGGGAGATGACCCGATCCTCTATAAAGCGGCGATGTTTTTCAGCCATCTTTTAGAAGGGAACTGGATTGCACTTCTCATTGGAATTGTCAGTTTCGCCGTGCTCATTTTTTTCCGGCGCAAGCTGAAAAATTGGCCCGATGCGCTCTTTTCTCTAATCGTCGCCTCTCTTTTAAGCGATGCGTTCAATCTCTGGGACATTGGGCCAAAGGTAATGACGCTCGGCGATCTCCAATTCAAAGAACAGCTTCTTCCTCAAATTACATTCCCGATGCTCGATTTGAAGGGGATCAATAAAATTTTCCCAGCCGCGGTTGCAATCGCCTTTTTGGCGATTTTGGAAGTGTTTTCTCTTTCCCGTAATTTCGCTTCGCGCACTGGGCAGAGGGTCCAAGTAAATCAAGATGTTTTTGGCGTCGGAATCGGTAATCTCGTTCTCTCCTTTCTCCTCAGCGCAATGCCTTGCTCTGGCAGTGTAACTCGCACGGCGCTTAATTTTCGCATGACGGCCAAAACGCGGCTTTCCGCAATATTTTCAGGGATATTCACTGCTGTAATCATCTATTTTTGCTGGCCGCTAGTGCAGCACATTCCTCTAACAGCCCTCGCTGCGCTTTTGATCGCCACCGTCCCTACTCTCACCAATTGGCAGGAAGTCAAACTCTCATTTCGCGCAACGAGAGAAGACGCTTGGGTGTTTCTCATTACGTTCTTGTGCTGTCTGATCTTCAGTCTTGATATTGCATTTTTCATCGGAATCGCTCTTTCGATCGCGACCTTTCTTAAGAAATCGGCAGAGCCCCATTTGGTCGAGTATGCGTTTAATTCGAAGGGAAGGCTCATCGTCATTAGTCCTCAGGCAGATGTCCACCGAAAGGTTAGGATCATCGGCATCGGGGGAGAGCTCTATTTCGCGTCGGCCGATTTTTTTCAAAACGCCATGATTCCCGTAGTCGATGATCCCAATGTTCAGGCGGTTGTCCTTCGGCTGAACAACGTTTACCACATGGACGCCTCAATGTGCTTGGCGATTATTCGTCTCTATGAAACTCTCAAAGCGAGTAAGCGATACTTTTTGATTTCAGGGCTTACCGAAGAAGTCTGGCACGTCTTTCACCGAGCGGGGTTAGTGAAGCAGATCGGTCTTGACAATCTCTACTTCACCGACGAGAGCAATCCCCAATTCTCCACCTGGAAAGCGTGTCTTCATGCACAGGAACTAATTCATAAGCAGAAATAAGAGATCTTGCAAAGCTTGCACAAGTTCTCTGCTTGAAGATCTGTCAGCTCGACTTGCTGTGAAGCCTTGATAATAGACCTCTTTCGAAACTCCATTTGCTTGCCAAAATTGCCATTTTTGGCATC
>CAZFWE010000308.1:0-1525 GCA_964522685.1 uncultured bacterium
AATTCAACTTTTTCTTCTTTTGCTTCCAAAACTCGAAATACCTTGCCATTGCGTATGAGAACAGCCTCCACCAGGGGCTGAGTGCCAATGGCGTAGCCAGTGATATGTCGGTTGAATTCGAGACCAGGGCGGATTTTCGTTTCTAGCTCAGAGCCCATGCCGAATCCGGCAATATGAAGACCAAGGATAATTCGCTCTCCAGTTGTCGCATAGCAAGAGCGGGTTTGCAAAGCTTCCATCAGAGAGGAGCGGCTGTGCTCTTTCGCTAAGATCGCAGTCAATCCGGGAGTGTATTGGACTTGGCTTGACTCATATAGATTGGTATAAGGCCCTCGATCGTCGAAACCGCCGGCGACAAAGCCGAAACGGCATCCACTATTGAGTGCTTTTATGAGTGATCCTTCGGCAGATTCGGAGATGGTGTTTTTACCGCTTCCAGAGATCGGCTTCAAGTTTTTTTCTTTTGCGGTGCATTCCGAACTTCCCCATCCATTGTAAATTTCGGCGACTCGTTCATATTCGTAATTGAAATCTTCGAAATTATAGCAGGTCGTCTTGCCCATCGAAAAGGCAGGCATTGCAATCATTTCTTTCGGATTATTGGTCTTATAAATTTTTTTGAGCGAATTGTTCTTGGTGTCTTTTTGGCGAAGAATCGGTTTTAAGTCTTTGCTATAAATGAAGTGGCGCAGTCCCTCTTCATTTGGCTCTCCCAACCACTGGAAACCTAAGAGAGCGACAAAGCGGTCATCTTCGTTGAATTCCGCGACTTGGGTGCTGATGAGTTTCCATTCGTCATTGGAAGTTTCCTCTTCGCTATCGAAGCAGGAAGTTGCGATGAATTGCATCGACCGGTCGTCACGCATGTGGCGGAGCCAAGACTCGATATTCTGGCCCGCATCGAACCGGTCTGACTCTCCGTGGAGCATCCCCCAGAAGAGACTCAAAGCCCCTTCGGGCAAGCATTTGATCGGCGGGGATAGGAAGGTCTCTTTGTTCTTCAAATTTCGGAGCTGGATCTTGTAAATACCGGGTTCGTTGAAGTACAAACTCGGAAGCGCGATGAATCCGGTTTCTGGGACGAATAGTTTCCAGTTTAAATTCTCTCGCAAATGCTCGTAACTTAAATCGATCAAGGTCCCTTCAGGCGCATTCGAGGTCAGGTTGCCGTAGATGTCTTCAAACCGGACGATCACGTCGAATCGCTTATTGCGCGCGACCAAAGAGGGAGCCACGATCCGGAGAGTTTTCAGTTGGTTCCCTCGGACATCGAGCTGAAAGATTTCCTGTTCTTTGTAGTCGCCTTTGCCCTTCGGGTCGATGTTGAGATAAAAGGGTCTTCGCCGTTGGATAAATCGTTGGGACGCGGTCCCCTTTTTCGGATCCCGGTCAGGGGATCCTATCCAGATAGTAAAGTATTCCCCCGTCTTCAATTCAGCTGGCAGCACGAATTCAAAGGAGGCCGTTGCGCTTTGAGGGTGAGGTACTTCCGTTGCGCTAACCGCCTTGCCATTCGGAAGTTCTG
>CAZFWE010000309.1:0-1504 GCA_964522685.1 uncultured bacterium
CAATAAGAATCGTACCTCCTTCTCTTCCTGATGCATCGATCCTGGTTTCTTCTTCCAACCCCACTGTTTGTCCTAGAACGCGGATATCTCCTGATTCAGCGCGCAGCAAGCCGTTTACAATATCTCCCCCATTTGCAGCTACGAGATAGATTCGGCCGTTTTGTTCTACAGTCATTAACGCTTCAATCAAGCCGCTGTGCTGAATAGCCTTCTCGTAAGGGCTTTGCGTTTGGAGTTCCACAGCCAGAGCTTGAATCGTCCCGCTATTTTGAATCCCCTCTTCTGCAGCATCATTTACGCGGATAAAGACGCACTCTTTGGTCTCGGGATAGAGCATCATTTCGCGGGTGGTGAGCATTGCGATCCCGTTTGGCGATTCAATCATTCCTTGGTTGTCTATCCCCCCGCGCGCGATGAGAAAAACATCCCCCTGGCTTACATGGATTTTTCCGAGATTGACGATGCAACCATTTCCAAATTCTTGGAATAGCAACTCAGTTCCTTGCAAAAAGGCCTGGTTGGAAAGATCGGCGGTGGAAGCCAGAAAGCCCGCTGTGTCAATGCAGGCGCTGCTGCCAATGAAGACGCCGTTTGGATTGATGAGGTAGAGGGGGCAATTCGCTTGGAGACTTCCGAGAATTTCGCTTGCAGAGCCAGAGGTGACACGGTTGAGAATTGCTTGGCTATTCTGCGATTGAACAAAGCGAACGGTTTCATAAGATGCGATATTAAATTGCTCCCAATTGAGGATCGCTTTGCCGTTTGCGTTGACTTGGAGGGCATTGGAAAAAGGCAAGAGCGTTGCGTGACCCTGAATGACCTCCCCTCTGGAAGGGAGGGCGATCAAAGAGTTCCATGCCGCGAGGCAAAAGAAAAAGAGTCTTTGTACGCTTAGCAAGTCTTTAACTTTCAATGCTCATAATCCCCCTATATCATTGAAGGTCAAACAGAGGCTACCTCTCCGAAAGACTGTTTTTAGCTATACTTGAAACGGCGTTTGTAAACAAGGAGTTGAGAAAGGCTTAAGTTGGAGATGCTACAGTGCTTTTGAAACGGATATAAAAGGCGCGAAGAAAATTCAGAGAATTGATCAATGAAAGATAGGCTCGTGTTTATGAACCTATCCGAATAAATTTTTGAGTTGATATACTCTTCCGTGTTTTTTGATCGGAGGATTATGAATTTCGGCTTTCAACCGCTCTCTGACGAGCAGTGGTCTTTCATACTTAGCTTAATGGATCTACATCTACCGCCAGAACGAGGAGTTCCTCGAAGTGACTTACGCAAAGTCTGGAACTCCCTACTTTTCGTCCTTACTCGTGGATGTCGTTGGATAGATCTTCCGAGAGATAGTGACGTTTTTGTCCCCAGATCTACTGCTCATGGTTGGCTTAAAACCTGGAGTGTAACGGGGATCTTTGACAAAGTAATGAGCAGCCTTTTGCAGACGGCTCTTCAACAAGGCAAACTGGATCTCTCTCAATTGGCCGCTGACGGGTCTTTT